>DMTJ01000012.1 GCA_003477185.1 Lentisphaeria bacterium | reverse complement strand
CCAATTCTCGTGCCCATCGGCCAGATTCACATTTGCTCCGGCCGCCAGCAGGACTGAGACCGTATCGACGTAGGGGCCAGTTGCGGCAAACATCAGCGCAGTGCGATTGATCTGATCGCGGGCATCCACCACCGCCCCCGCGAGAATCAGGTGGTCAGCGACATAGGTGTGCCCATTGAACGCAGCCAGCATCAAGGCCGTACGATTGGTTTCATCCACTTGGTTTACCTCTGCGCCGCTCTCAATGGCCTTCTGCACCACCTCCATCACGCCGTCCAAAGCTGCCTGAAAGAATTCCTCCTGGCTGATCTTGGCAGCGGGCTTTGCCTTTTTTGCTCCGGGTAAGGGCTCAGCGCTCGCGGGATCCGGCTCTGGAGTTAGGTCCGGCGCTGGTTCTGCCGTCACGCTTTCGGGCGTTGCTGCCGTGGCAATCGGTCCTTGGGCTGCCGCAGACCCTGGTTCGGTTTTCTGTGCGCCACAGCCAACTGCAATCAACAGGGCAGTGAGGAAAAGTGCGTAGTGGATCAATTGAATACGAAGGTGCATACAAGGCCGAGAGGAGTCAGAGAGAAGTAAACCGCCACTGTACGCGCCTCATCGGAGACCACAACCCGTTGGCATGGCATCCAAAGGTTTGTGGCCAGACATACGAGCACGGTGACTCGTCCTACCTGACAATGACGCTAATCTAGGGGGTATTTGTAGGATTGGAGGTTGAGGACGCGGGGCGGAGCCCCAACGCTACTTCTTGGGGGATATCACGCAGCGGGAAGTGCAGAAGGCCGTGCTTCTCCGAACCACACAGAATCTGCTCCACTACGGTACATACCGCTGCCTACTCGAGTCTTTTTTAAATGCAAAAGGTGGACTTAAGTCAGTGCCATCGCGTCCTATCTGAAGCTCAGGGCATTACGTTGAAACTGAGAGGAGCATCGCCGGTAAAGAAGTAGAACAAAGCGCTGATCACGGCCGGGACTAGCGCGCCGAGCAGGTCCCCGGCGATCAGTTCGATCATGACGGGCTTCACGCGTTGCACTGTCACCGCTCCGCCAACGTCCGTGATCGAGGCCTTACTCAGCGAGCCAACAAAAAAGGAAAACGCCAGTTTACCACAGTGCCACGAGGACCGGAACAGCAGGACGGCGGGATTGATGGACCAGCCCGGTATCCGAATACAGCCGATGTAGGCACTGATCACGAGGATGGCCCCAACGGCGGCGCTGGATAAGAATACAGAATCAGGCTGGGCAGCTGCGATCCGTTGCCAAGCGCTAAGTCCATCGGACTCAAGGAGCCTTCCCTGAGGCACCAGCCGCTGGGCAATGGCTGTCGAATTATCGAATGGATAGCTAGCCACGATTTTGGTAAGCCACCAGCCAGCGAGCATGTCCGTGCCATGCTTGTCCTGAATCGTCAGCATGGCCCCATGACCGATCGATTGAAGCCGGTCACGCAGCACAGGAACACAGAGCCCCAACGCCCAATCAATAAGGCGCGCAAAGTCACAATCGAATCACCGGCGGTATGCTGCGAATGCTGCTCGGCAGCATATAGAAGGCGATAGCCGAGACGGTGGGACTCCCTTCGAAGATTCGGATTGCGTGGGCGGCATGGTAGCGTCTTCCCGATGAGTAGCAAGGCTCGCAACACGACGGCACAGGGCCTCCGGATCGTACGAATCGTCTCCGTGCGCACCGCTCTCACAAAGATCTCGCTTCAGCGATTGCCCCGCACGCAGCCAGATCAATCTTGCAGAATTCCTGCGCGGGGACCTACCGCTTGAGCACCCACTGGGAGCTAGCCCTGCCGTCCACGGGCAGATTAAAGACCATTCTATACGTACCGGACGCAGCATCAAAATCCGTCTGCCAGAAGTCATTGCCCTGCACCGCCTGGTCAAGCCGAACCTCGACACCAGCCGTCACGTCGTAAATGCCGTACCCTTCAGGCGAAGCGAGCCCCTCAAAGCGGATTGGGATGAATCCCAAACCGCCCTTGATGGTGACCGTGACCTGCGATTGCTCGGCGGCGATCACGATGGGCAAATCCTGGAGGAGCGTCCCCCCCTCAACGACAACCTTGGGGCTATTGCCCGTGACTTCGCGGTAGGTCGTCTTCCAAGAGTTCGGGTTCTCGGCGAGATGCTGGCGATAGCCTTCGTTAAGGCCCGCATAGTGTTCTACGCTCGGAGCAAGATGGAGCCAGTCCGCGTCGAATGTTACCCGGTCACCGGCTTGGTAGCTCTCAACGTCAGGCGGCGGCACAATCCGCGCATCGATGAGTTGGTTCCCCTCCTTTGTCCCACTACTGCGCACTTCCAGAAAGGGATTGGTAACAGCCTTCCCTCCAAAGGTGGCGCCAAAATCGCGAATAACCATGCTGATATATCCGGAATGCTTTCCTGCGACATAGGGCGAACTGACCCACCACGGCCCGGGCCCGGGCAGCTCAACAGCGGGCAACAGGACTTCATTCGCCGCCGAGGCGCCTTTAACCGTGAACGTGTCGAGCAGCCCTTCCGCGTTCCCGAAGAAGACATGCCCGTCGAGCTTCTGCTTAAGGTCAAGACTGTAGCGTTTGCTCATGAGCGAAGTATTGGCAGTAGGCAGTGGCTTCTGGAAGGCGTAGCTGAGTTGTTGGAAAGTGCGGCCATAGTCGTTTGTGCGGGCGAATTGAATCCGTGCGTCTAACAGCGCATCGCGTCCAGAGCCATAGGCGCCGACATAGCGCACGTCCGACAGGCATGGGCCATGCGCCAGGTACGCGGTCTTCATCCCAGCAGCGGCAAGTTTGCGGTCGCCAAGATCATAGATGCTCAGCCAGTCACCGCCCCAGACCGCGTCGGTCCAAGTCCAAGGAGCGCCATCTTTGCCCTTTTGGGTGAGGGGCGCACGCACATCGCAGATTAGCACATCGGTCAGGCTCATATCCACATCGTAGGTGATCGCCTCCCCACCACAAGCCAGCGCCAACTGGTCCCAGCGCTGGTTGCCGCCGTAGCCGATCAGACAAAGCTGGGCATGGCTGGCAGATGGCAAGGTTCCGTAAAAGCCGTACGGGATTCGTAGCCGATAGCGGTTTGCCCCGGGCTGCGCCGGGATCATGGCAAACGCCCGGAGATAGGACCCCATAGCCCGGTGGTGCCAATTTTTGCTCAGTTGTACGTGAATTCCCGTTGGCGTGCCGTCGTCATTGCAGAGGATCGGGACCAGGCCGGTAATGTTTGCGATTCCGCGCAGATCAAGCAAGAACGGGATCGTCGCGGCCGTCTCGCCGTTGTAGTCGAAGGCAATGCCGAATTCATCGTAATCGGTAATCTTGACGTAGCCCTCTTCGAACGTCCGCTCTAGCCCTTCGACAGTGGCGACATGGCCGCCGAACTCCGGCTGATAATTGATCGGAAAACTTTGGCCACTGACGTACGTCACAGCCCCGGATACCTTATCAACCGCTGGCTCACTGGCCCCCATTGGACAATGCAGTATCAGACTCCGGGCTTCATTGAGTGCCCAAGCCGCCCCCTCTGCCTTGGTCTCCCAGTTCCCGGCCGCGCCTTTCAGCGCCAGACGAAACGTGGGATTAGCCCAGCCATGAGGAATGTCTTCCGCCGACATCACCCCAAAATTCTCTTCGAACCCAAGCCCCTCACGATTCGGAATTTCTCGCGGGTTCTCGTGATGCGCGAGGATCTCCTCTGCCGACAGGGCACGATTCCAAATCCGGACCTCATCGTATATCCCCTTTAGTGGCGTGGGCATGTGACTCACGCCATCCGGACGGGTTCCAATACGTAGCGCGCCAGTGCCTTTAACCCGCTTGCGGCCGACCTGCGTCTCGCCCTGCAAAATGCCATTCATGTAGAACCGCATCATGTCCCCATCGTAGGTGCCCACCAGATGCTTCCAGGCGCCAGGTGCGTCGCCTTCTCGGCTCTTGTGCCCCGTCACCCGCGCCTGATTATCCCGGCCCTTGCCAATATTCATGACGAAGTTAATCTCGAACGGTGAGTAAATGAAGCCGAAGCAACCCTCCTCCCATTCATTTTCGTTCTTGCCGATTACCCATTGATGGATCGTTTGATCGGCGAATTGCGTGGGTTCGTGAAGCCACATCTCCAACGTGAAGGTCTCGCTTTCCATGCCGTCCTGGTGCGGAAAAGTCACGTCCTGATCCATGATCATGTGTGCGGCACCGCTGACGCCATGGCCAACGCGACCGTCGGCGAATTCTACGATGGGGGTAACCTTGGCCGTCAGAGTTAGCGAGTCTGGCCAGGCGACCAGCTTGAGTTCCCCGCTACAGGTCAATAACTCCCCAGCGTCATTTCGCAGCGCCAGCCTTCTCAGGTCAAAGTGCTGGGCAACCTGGCCCGACTCCCACATCCAGGCCTGCTTCAAATCGGCAGTCTTAGCGCGATAAGGGACCCCATCGACAGTCACTTCCACGAGCAGCGACGCGGGCTCCAGCTTCGCCAAGCGGCTATCCCGAGCCACTGCGGCAGACTCGAAATCAACACCGTCAGTAAGAAGGCCAAAACGAGCGTGCTCCAACTTATCCAGATCCACAGTCAGGCCGTAGCCCTGGGCCTCGATAGCCAGGACCGGCGGCGTCGTGTCACCTTCCAGGCGCTTCCAGCCATTCAGCCAGTAGCCATACGTAAAACCGTCACGATCCATGCCATCCGCTTCCGAGTTTCCAGTAGGCCGCAAAGTGGTGCAGCCAGCGATCAGGATGACTAGCGCCAGGCCCGTTAGAATAGGGATTCGTCGTTTCATTTACAAAGTTTCTCAAGTGTCGTCCGGCCGTTAAAAGTGTCTAAATGGGATAAACCGGGATTGCCATCGACTAACTGCTGACCGCACAAATCGCCCAAATAAAACCGCTGCGTCATGCCCCCTTTGAAAGGCTACTTCGATTATCCTTCAGCCGATCCCAGAACATCCTCCGCGATCTCTGCACAGCCACCAGCCTGTGGCCAGGGATAAGTCCGGAAGCCCTCTTGGTCGCTCTTGCCCCAACTCGGCAGACTCCGTGCCCAAGCAATCAACTCTGCGGCCAAATCTGCGACGATCTCAGGCTCGTAACGCGAGCAGTCCGCAGTCTCGCTGGGATCCCGCGAGAGGTCAAAGAGCTCGGACTTACTCCCGCTCGCGTTCATCATTAGCTTCCAATTCCCCTTGCGCATGGCATAGCGCAGACTGAACTGAATATGCCGCCCCCAAGAGCCGAAGCGAAACTCCCAAAACAGCGCGCCATCTCTCTGCACCGAGTTTCCTAGAAACGCCTCGCTCATATCCTGGCCATCCAGCCCTGGCGGCGGCTCAATCCCAGCCATGCTACAGAACGTCGGCAGCAGATCCGTAGCGCTCATGATCGTATCATTATCGACCACATCCTTCGGAGTCCTTCCCGGCCACCGAGCGATGAACGGCATCCGAACGCCTCCTTCATAAAGACTGGCCTTGATCCCACGAAACGGGCCAGTGCGCCCAGCACCGCTGTTTGAGGTCCCGGTATCCCAGACCGGCGCCGGGCCATTGTCGCTGGTGAACACGATCACCGTATTGTCTGCCAGTCCCAAGTCATCCAGCCCATCCAGCAACCGTCCGATCTGGCGGTCCAAATTAGCAATCGCCGAGTAATACACGCACATCGCGCCGGAGTCCTTGTCCGAATCGCCACGAAACGGCGTCAGCTCCCGAAACTCCTCCATCTGCTCCGGCGATGGATCTAGCACACCATGCGGATCCATAAACCAGACATTCAGCAAGAACGGCTTTGTTGCGTTCCGCCCCTCGAGAAACTCAAGCGAGCGATTGACGATTGCTTCGGAGGACGTGTGCTGCGCTTGGACTTCGCCCTGATCGGTCCGCCAAAGCGGCTCACCTCGCATCGCGTTACAGGCCCAATTGTCGAAGCCATAGTCGCCAGCATCGGGTGCATCGGGATTGTTCTTGGCATTCCAAGCACCGCTCATGTGCCACTTGCCAAAGTGCGCCGTCTCATAGCCAGCATCGCTCAACACCGATGCCAGATTGGGCGCTGTTGGCTCCAGCAAATTCTTCTGGCCAATGGCTTGATCCTCTGCTGCTTGGCCGTGAATCGCAAAATCGATGCCGTGGCGCGCCGGATACTGTCCGGTCATAAAGCCCACCCGCGAAGGCGAACAGACCGGAGAATTCACGTAGAAGTTAGTTACCCGAACCCCCTCACTAGCCAGCTTATCCAGCACGGGCGTCTGGATCTTATACCGCCCGAAGCAGGCGGAGTGCCCGAAGCACCCCAAGTCTTCCCAGCCCTGGTCATCCGTGAGTATAAATACAAAATTCGGTCTTTTCTGCGCCATGGTACAACTCCTTCTGGCAAGCGGGGTGTTAGCATTAGCTCTACACTAACGCGAACTTCGACCTTTCTCTCGCAAGTTGTACTGAACTCCTAAAAAGGACACCCTTATCGCCCAGGAGTCAACCTCTATCGGAGTCCCACATAGTTTCGGTGACGTTGGCCACGGTAGCGAGGCTGCCGTCAGAGCAAGTGAGGGTGTCATAGAACTTCGGGGCCTCCACATGGCCATCGCCAAACAGATAGTTTGCCGATAGTCCATGCACCCAATATCCGTCGAACTGCAAGTCCTCTAACTGATCCGCGCGATGATGGTCCTGCCAGCTATTGCCCAGCAGATTGCCAGCGACGGCAGCAATAGCGCTGCAAGGATTGCAATGATCGTGATGACAACGAAAAGCGCGATGAGCGTAAACTTGTGCCGAGAATGCCGCCGAGCGGTTTTCATGCGATGGGTCTCCTCACTGACGACCGTCTCCACAGTTCAAGCTGGCCAATACAACCTCCTTTATCCCTGGCTTGGGGAAGGCTGCAATTCAGCAAAGACTAGATGAGTTTCCCGCATTGATTCAAGCCGTTGCAGCGAATAGGTTGCTGCCCATCTCCCCTGCCAAAATCCCAATATTCGGAAACAGCTGACAGATTATTAAAGCACATGCCTTCTGGCAAGCAGGTCTCACGGTATATGAATCTGCAAATGCGCACCTGCAAAGAACAACCTTGATCGAGTGGGAATCCATAGTAACGTCAACTGCGAGCAGGCAGCAATAGGTATGCCCCCAACGGCAACGAAGGAGTTTCCGCGTGACGATCTCAGAAACACCTAGAATCAGTCGACTGGATTTTACGCGAGCTGCCAGCGGGGGAACTGTCGCCACTGCCCTCTGCATCATACTTCTCCTTCTACTTACGTCCTGCGCGACTACAGGAGATCGCAATCCGGGACTAGAAGTCAGCGTCGAACACATTTCCGCCCCCGAGATTCAATTGTTCGCAAGTCGGGCAACGGTCAGAATCAGAATCGACAACGAAACAGCTGAGCCGGTCACACTTTCCGGTGGCGTCCATCACATTCGCATCAACGAGCGCCGAATCGGCAAAGCAATGGACAACGCAAACACCGTGATCCAGCCGTTTTCCTCAGTCACTCGACAACTTCCCCTGACCCTTAGCAATCTTGGTCTGATTCGCAGCACCCGTGCAACGATCGACCACAAAGAGGTCACCTACCGACTCGACAGCCAGCTCTCGATCAAGTCGTCGTCTGGTTTCAGAAAGTGCTCCCTGCGCCGCGAAGGCGAAGTCTCGCTGGATGAACTGATTCCAGCCCAGCCAACCGCACCCGGCTTAACACCGGTACTGATCACGCCTTAGCCACGCTGGGAGCCTTCTTGGTAGGCGCCCCCGTCTGCTCACTGGCGGTGGTCGGGGGCGGTATCCGTTTCCGGTGGTCCGAGTATCCGAAAATCCTCTAATGGGTGGGGCGTTCTGCAGAATCCGCGTAGGTGAGAGCTGTGGCATGAATTCTGCATGGGGATGGCATGAGACCATCTATTGACATGAAAGGCGCGGCCGACCTGAGCGCCCCG
>DMTJ01000548.1 GCA_003477185.1 Lentisphaeria bacterium | reverse complement strand
CAAAACCGTCGACAGCAAGATCGCCTTTGTTTCCGAAATGGCCGAATCCGGCCTCGCAGATGCCATTGACATTACCGATGGCTCGCGCGGGATTCCCCTGATGCCACCCGGTGATTTCGCCATGCTATGCCGCCAGGGAATGGCAGATCCCAGTGCCCTCGAAATCATCCCGCACTTTACCTCGCGGGATCTGAACACGCTGGGTATTCAAAGCCGGCTCATCGGCTATCACTGGAACCACCTGCGCAATGTCCTCTTTATCACCGGCGATCCGCCTAAAATGGCACCAGACTACCCCGCCTCCACGGGCGTGTTTGATCTCGACAGCGTCGAACTCGCGCGTATGACTCATCTCGGGCTCAACGCCGGGCTAGATTTTGGCGGACGCCCCCTCTCGAAGCAATCCCTCCCCTGCCAGTTCACAATCGGGAGCGGCTTCGAGCCTGAAGCGGTTGACCTCGACGCTGAGGTCCAAAAACTCGAGCGTAAGATTGACGCCGGTGTCGACTACTTCATGACCCAACCTGCCTTTCATCGCGAACCGCTGGACGTGCTCACCCCCTACCGGGACAGAACCAAGGTCTTAGTGGGAGTTATGGTGCTAAGCAGCCTGGCGCAAGCACAGCGCATTGCCGCCGTCCCCGGCGTCGTCCTCCCCCGGCACATTTTGGACACGCTCGCCCAATACGACTCCGCCGAGGACCAAGCCAAGGCCGGGATGGACCTCGCGGTTGCCCAGGCCGCCTGGGTGCGCAGCAACGGCTGGGACGGCCTTTACATCATGGCACCCGGCAGTCACAAGAAGATCTTAGATATTTTGCGGAGTTCGCAAAGCTAGTCGAGAGCAGGAGGAGCCATAATGGCAGAGTTACGCGATGAAGTCTATCACCCAAAGGGTGAGTTCAATGGCAACATTGACTTCCTCCTGACCCCAGACACACCAATGGCTCCGGAAGAGATTCCGGACAGTGTCCCGGTCCTAGGCCCTAACGGCCGCTCCTTCGAAGTTCTTCGCTAAGGGCGCAAAGACGCTGCCTGCGCGCTGACTCTCTAGGCGGAGCCCCCTTTTCCGAGCAAGGCAACACCGTTGAGGTTTACCTGGGAGAGGCCCACGTCGGGTCGCTGACGCTCCGGCTCGAAGTCGGCGAAGAACAGCCAGCGGGAAATGCTGGCTGCAGCAATGCCATAATTGTGCTCGGCCTGACCTGCTGCGCTGCCCTACGCGCCTTCCTCCAATAGCTCAACTAGCTTCGCGGTCAGCGTCGGCGCGGCATAGTAGTCCAAGCGCCCCCAGATAGGACGCTCCCGCACACACTCCACCCGCAAGTGATCTCCCAGGCCCGTCCACGCCCTCGTAGCCTTGGCGGCCAGGACCACCGCCGTTATCGAGCCCTCCCCGTGCGCCGCCAATTGCTGCTCGAGACTCAAGCCCTCCAAGCCACGAGCCAGCTCTCCAGACACCCAGATGCCATCCAGGTCGACTGGCTCGCCAGCAGCCCACGCTCGGCGCAATTCCCGCTCACTTGTGCTGGCTTGACCGGCTCCTGCCATTTCCTTGATAAGCCTTCGACGGATCAACTCGCTCACCAATGCCCCGCCCTTAAGTAACGGGCTAATCAGGATCTTCCGCGCTGCCGGTAGCTCTAGCGCCAGATTGGCCCCTAAACGCAATCCCATCGCAACCTGTAAGTCTGCAGCGGACGAGCTGACCAACAGCTCCCACGCACGAGCTGCATCCGCCTGCCAATCCGCCAATGAGATTTCTCGCAGGTCACCAAAACTATCGCCTGTTCCAGCAAGGTCGATGTGCAGCACATCACACCCATTGCGCGCCAAGGTTCGTGCCAAGTGGCAGAGATAGCGATGGGTCGACCTCCGCTCTTCGCCGAATGCCGGCAACAACAGGATTGCCCGCTTTGCCGACTCCGCCCGATAGAAGCTGGCATACAGATCGCCGTCCGCTAGATAGCCTCGCTCAACCTCCACCGCACGCCCCCAGTAACCTCTGCGCATCTGCCCGGCTGGGAAGTGCATCGTCCGCCTCCCTGCTCGCCTTGACTGCCGCTGCTGCCGTCGCAAAACGCAAGGCTGCCCGAGTGTTCAGACCTTCCAACACAGCCACTGCGTAAGCGGCGTGGAACACGTCGCCGCATCCAGTAGTATCTCTTACCTCTGCTTGTATCGCACCAAGATGCTCGACGCGCTCCTGGCCACGATCCCAATACCAGCACCCGCTTGCGCCGTCCGTTACCGCGATCATCGCATGCTGCGAACTCCGCAACTCTCGAACCGCCTCTGCCGCGCTCCCCGCTCCGCTCCAGTCGCAGGCAAACTGCGCCGGCAGGATCAGATGATCAACCAGACCAATTAACTCCCCCAACTGCGATCCGACGCGGCGCTCGATATCGCCGAGAATGGGAACACCGGCGGCCTTCGCAATCTTCGCAGCGCGCACCATTCCGGGCACCCCAAAGTGATCCACCAGCAACATGCGCGAGCCTTGAATGATCTCTGCCGGTGGTTCGCCTAGCGCAGCCCCCCGTGCCTCCGGCACATCAGCCAGGATCGTTCGGGACCCCGTTACTGCATCCACCAGGATGACCGCGTGAACCGGTTGAGCCGTGGTCTCGCGTAGGGCGTGGGACACATCTACCCCCCCCGCCACTAGTGAAGCGAGCACATAGGCTGAGCGGTCTGACCGGTCCAGCGCCCCCGCATACGCACAACGTAGCCCCATCCCTGCAGCGGTAAGAAGCGCGCGCCCCGCAAGCCCACCACAGACACGCAAATGGCGGGGCATATAGGTCTTCGTGTCCGCAGCAGGG
>DMTJ01000515.1 GCA_003477185.1 Lentisphaeria bacterium | reverse complement strand
CATTCCAGTTGCCGTACAGCCAACCGATCGGATCGTCTGCGTTTACCGCGTTGGCATAGCTGGGCGCATGCTTCAGGATCACTTCCGGCGGGATCGTCAGCAGAAAGCCGTGATAGGCATCGCGCTGGACCATGATCGGATCAGGTTCCAGCAAGAGATCCGGGATATCTCCGCCTGCCATCATCAGCGGCTTGGCATATTGGTAGGCCGCGGGCCCCAGGAAGACCGGTTCGATCTCCAGATTAAACCGCTCCTCGAAGAAACGCTCCATCCACGAGTCCGGCTCGCCGCTGACCGCCATCAGCATCCGCACCTTCAGCACCTTGCCGGGATCGGTGGAGACCGTATTCCAGTCCACTGGCGTGGCGTCTTGTTTGTACGCCTTCAGCTCTTCCTGCGTCATGGCCATCGCAAAGACAATGTAGCTGGCAACTGCTGCTACCAGGAGGACCGCAATCCATGCTTTCACGTTCTTCATTTTACGTTTTCTCGTGGGTGGCGAGAGACACTCAGGTTTGTAGTGAGCGACGGCAGTCGCGTGAGAGGTGTGGTGTGGGGACAGACGCCGGAAGAACAGCACTGCCGTGCCTGACTACGAACAGCATTACGTACTCCCATCCTGGGCACAGCCCCATGTTTCGCGCAGGCGGGCGGTCTCTTCCTGGACGACGGAGAACACAGCCTTGTTGCGAAACTGGTTGTCGGTCAGGCCGTAAGCAAAGGTGCCGCTGCCGCGATTGTACCAACGCCAGTGCATCGGCACGCGTACATCCATCAAGGCCCAGGGCACGTAGCCGACGATCTCCGAATGGTGATGGAATGTTGCATAGCCCTCACGCAGGATCTGGGCGTGGCGCTCTGGATGGCCAACTTCGCTGGCTGGCATGTCCGGTTCTTCGGTGGTCGACATCGAGCCAAACTCGGTGAGCATGAGCGGTTTGTTGTAGCCGCGCAGCATGTCGACAAAGCGGTCGGTCGTGCTGGGGTTGGCGCCGGGATGCGAGACATAGAGGTTGGCACCGAGCACGTCCAGCAGGTCGTAGAACGCGTCGGGGTGGCCGGGGAGAAAGCGCTCGTCCTGGGTGTGCTCGTCGAAGGCGTCGCCGGCGGCGGGAGACCAGTTGCTGCTGAGGGTGCGGCGGTGGCCGGCATCGGCGGAGGAGATCAGGCGACTGGGGTCGAGCTCACGCACCTGCGCGCAGGTCTTGACCCAGTATGGGTAGTTGCCCTGCTCCAGGGAATTGCAGAAGCCGCTGCCGTCACCCGCGCATTCGTTGGAGACAGACCAGAAGATCAGCGAGGCCCGGTTCCAGTCCCGAACGATGGTTTCGCGCATCATCCCGAGGGCCTGGGAAAGCTGTGGCTCCTGGTGGACATGCGGCAGCCAGTAGACGGGCACTTCTTCCCACCAGAGCATGCCGGCACGATCCATGGCGCGCGCCCAAATGTCTGCATACGGATAGTGAGCGCAGCGCAGGAAGTTTACCCCCAATTCGCGGGCCTTGGCCAGGAGGCGGTCGATGCCCTCGGCCGTCGCGGCTCGGCCGCTGTCTGGAAACTCCGAATGGATGGCCACGCCGTAGAGACGCAGTTCTTCGCCATTGAGCAAAATGCGCTGGCCTTCGGTGCGGATTTCGCGATAGCCGATCTCGTCTGCCAGCGTCTCGTGGCGAGTGCGCAGCGTGGTCTGGTAGAGCTTGGGATTTTCCGGGCACCACAACTCAATGTCTGTTTGCGGAATTCGCAACTCGACGCTGGCGGGTTCGCCTACGGTCGCGGTGACCGTGGTTTCCAGACCCAGCTCTTCGATGGCAATGGTGATCTCTTCGGTCACAGTCTGGTCCCGAGCCTGCAGCCAGGTGGTGACAGTAATCACGGCATCGTCACCTTCCAGCCGGGTCGCAGTGCGGAAGTTCTCGATGTGAATGCGGGGCACGAAAATGAGTTTCACGGCCCCGGTGATGCCGCCGTCGTTGTTCCAATCGCAGCGGATGCCCGGCACACGGTCTTCCTGCATGATATTGTCCACCAGTACGAAGAGCCGGTTGCTGCGATTCAGATACTCGGTGACGCGAAACTGAAACGGAGAGTAGCCCCACTCGTGGCTGCCGACTGCCATGCCGTTGAGGTAGACCTCGGAGCGATAGGTGACGGCGTCAAAACAGAGAAAGGCCTCGTGGTCTTGTGGAATGTCCGGCAGCTCGAAGTCGAGTGCGTAGTTCGCATGTCCATCGTACCATTCGAGCTGCGGGAATTCCTTTTTCCAAGTGGAAGGAACCTGCGTGTCCCACATGCCTGCCATATTGAAGCAGGGGAAGAAGCGGTCTGGCGGGCCCTCCTGCTTCCACCAAGACTGCTGCCGACAGCGCTGGTAGGGATCGGGGTTAAACTTCCAGGTCCCGTTGAGGGATCTTTCCTGGCGATTATGGGTAAATATGGATGCAGTCCGTTGTTTGTTGTCAGTTGTCAGTGGTCAGTGCCGGACCAACGCGGAGGTCGCCGATTGGGCGGCCAGTGCTGGCGCGGGTGATCAGCTCGGAGCGTACGATGCGGTGAACCGGCGCGCTGACGCGCCCCTCGATGTCGTCCAGCAGGCTGTCT
>DMTJ01000046.1 GCA_003477185.1 Lentisphaeria bacterium | reverse complement strand
CAAATGGAGACGGTTTTGCAGCCGGTGTGGCTAAGTCCGACAGGGCGCTAGGAAGTACAGAATGGCGAGATATCGTCCTAGGTCAAGCATCCGTAAAATGCAGAAGTGTGACCGGAGAAACCGGCAGCGCTCTTCATGCACGTGAGTTGCATGCGGATCCACCGCAGCGATTTGAAAGGGTTTGCATCGGCACAATCGCGACCTAAGGTGCGACTTTTGCCCCGTCGTAGTCGGCCGTCCGCCATGCAGATTCTCTGGAGAACGCAGTGAAGTTCTTGCTAACAGTCTTGTCCCTTCTGGTGATGCTCATGCTGCCTGCGCACTGCTTTGCCGCAGATGCTGATGAAGTTCTCGCCGATGCGCGGGAACTGTATACCGCCGGAAGATACGAGGAAGCCCCCAGCGCGTACCAGAAGCTAGACGAAGACGCGCTCGCCCCCCAGCAGGCCAGCGCTCTGCAGTGCCAAGCCAAGCCATTCTACATTCTGAAGCGCTATGATGAAGCACAAGCCGCGGTGGACCGCCACGCGCAGTTTACCTCTGACCAGATCAGGCCCTATCTCAGGATCCCTGACATGGTCTGGCAGCGGAAAATTTGGCAAGAAACCGAGAAACTCGACGAAGCAGTCGCCATCTACAGCGAAATACTGGCAATGGACGGCGAGCTAGATCGGCAAAAACTGCTGGCGTGGGAAGCCATTGGCCCGCTCCTGGTCTCGCATAAGCGCCACAAAAAAGCCGTCAAGGCTTTCAAATTTTTAGCCCCGAGTCAGCTCGCCAACAACTGCGAGCGCGCGGGTGCGATGCTGCACCTAGGCCGTGCCCTGGTAGAACTTTGGGAGATTAAATCAGCTAGGAAGGTGTTTGCCGAAGTCGCCAGAACCAAGGAATTTCTCGCCACGCATCGGGAGCAGGCAGAGCTTTGGCTCAAGGATCTGCCGCAGCAATAACCCCGACTCGCCTCCCTCCAGTCGCCATTAGAAACGGAACCGTCCCATGCCTGCCGCTCCCAACGTTGTCTTTGTAATCACCGACGATCAGGGCTTCCCTCCCATGGGCTGCCATGGGCACCCCTTCGTGCGTACCCCAAATCTCGACGGCTTTCACGCGCAATCCGCACGCTTTACGCAGTTTCACACCGGCACCACCTGCGCACCCACGCGGGCCGGGCTCATGACCGGGCACTACTGCAACTCCACCGGCGTCTGGCACACCATTGGCGGGCGCTCACTACTGCGCCGCGACGAGTGGTCGCTGGCAAACGCAATGGGAGACGCCGGCTACACCACCGGCTTGTTCGGCAAATGGCACCTCGGCGATGACTACCCCTACCGCCCGCAGGATCGCGGCTTCCAGCGCGTGGTCTGTCACGGTGGCGGTGGTATCAGCCAGCAGCCTGACCATTGGGGTAACGACTACTTCGATGACACCTACATGGTCGACGGCGAGCCCAAGGCCTTCCAAGGCTATTGCACCGACGTTTTCTTCCGTGAGGCGCTCGACTTCATCGAGTCCAACCGTGATCAGCCTTTTCTCGCCTATATCTCCACCAACGCGCCACATGGCCCGTTCAATGTCGAGCCACACTATCGCGATCTCTACAAAGACCACACCACCAGTGAGAACTACGCGCGATTCCTCGGGATGATCACCAATATCGACGAGAACTTTGGCCGCCTGCGCGACAAGCTTCGGGAACTCGAGTTGGAAGATAACACCATTCTAGTCTTCATGAGTGACAATGGCCAAACCGGCATCGGCGGCGCTCCGCCAGATATGTACAACGCCAACATGCGCGGCTTCAAAAGCAGTCCCTATGACGGTGGCCATCGCGTTCCCTTCTTCATTCGTTGGCCAGACGGCGGCATCTCCGATGGCAGAGACCTCGACCAACTGACGAGCTACGTCGACTTCATGCCCACCATCCTCGACCTCTGCGGCGTACCCGTGCCAGAAGAGCGTTCCTTTCATGGCGAGAGCCTGCTGCCTCTCCTGGAGGACACCATTGACTCACACTGGGCAGAACGCGTAATCACCACCGACACGCAGCGCGTCGCGCATCCGCTCAAATGGCGGCACAGCTGCGTCATGAAGGATTCCTGGCGCCTCGTCAATCGCAACGAGCTGTACCACATCACCGATGATCCGAGTCAGACCCAAGACATCAGTGCAGCGCATCCAGACCTCGTCGTCGAACTACAAGATCAGTACGAGCGGTGGTGGGAGCTATGCTCTCGCCAAGACAACGACGAGATTCCCATCTCTATCGGCTCTGACGCGCAGGAAATCACCGTCTTGCGGACCCATGACATCCGCAACGAGCAGGACCACATGGGCGTCTGGGACCAATCCCAAGTCCGCCAAGGTGGCCAAGCCCATGGCTGGTGGGACGTCATGGTCGAGGCCGCTGGCGAGTACGAGTTTGACCTGCGTCGGTGGCCCGACGAAGCTGGCCACCGAGTCCGCGGGGGGATTGAGGGCGACGACATTGTCTATCGCGAGGATGGCATCCAGCCTGGCGCCGAAGGCACCTACTCCGGCGGCGTTGCTTTAGACATCAACACAGCCGCTCTCTACATCTCCGGCATGCCCGAGAGCTGGGTCCCCGTAAACGATCAGGATCGCGGCACGGTCATTCGCGTCTCTCTGTCTGAAGGGCTGCGCAAGGTACGGGCCCAATTCTCAGCCTCATCCGGATTTTACAGCTCCGCCTACTACGTCTACGTGCGTCGCGTTTCCTAGGATAGGTCAGCTGGCTGCTTGGCGCCAGCACCCCGCCGCAGTTCCAGTGATCTACTTGCGCCGGGGGCGAATCACCAGAACTTCGGTGGCCCAGAACTCTTCGAGATCGTAGAGCATCTGCCTCAGGCGGCTACGAGACGAGCCGCTTGACGACTGAAGGGCGTCGACTTCGTCGCGAATCTGGGCGAAGTGCCCATTCATGTTGACGACGCGTCCGGCCAAAATCTGGGCTACGTTGAGGGCCGCGGCAGAGTCAGCGCCCAAGAAGTTGTTGAAGTCTTCGATGACATACACTGTGGCATTGGTCTTGGCAGTGACGGTCGCCGACACCTCACAGCCTAGCAAGGCCGAAATTTCACCGATGACCGCGCCTTCCGTATCCACTTTGCAGACTACGTTTCCAGACACAGAAACTGAAAGGGTCCCGCTCTGCAAAATGTAGGCCTGTGACTTGCGCGCGCCTTGTTCGAGGATGATTTCTCCTGCAGAAAAACTGCGGGAGGGCAAGTTAGAGATATCCAGACTTGCTTCCATGATTGCCTCCACTTCTCTGAGATGGGCGAGCGCCCCCTGCCTGCCTGCAAGTTACGCACGCCGTATTCATTTGACAAGTGGTATACGAAAAAGGATCAGTTGCTAGCGCCTGCGGCCTGCTTGCCAAGGGATGCGCGTCGCAGCCGCGAGCGCGCATGCGGGGATGATCGCTAGCACAGCCGTGGAGATGCGTAGTTCTCCGGCGACAGCCCGAACACCGGCAAATATCAGCGGCCCGACCGCGCTGGTCATGACCAGCAGAGAATGAAGCTTGCCGTTGATCGCCCCTAACTCTGAACGTCCGAAGCACGCAGGGACGGCAGTGCTCATGATCGGTCCCATGGTTCCCGTGGTCAAGCCAAGCGTCACCGCCGCCAGCGTGTGCATGCCGGGGCGATCCATGACGGCAAGCGATAGATAGGCGATGGTGGCATTGATGCCCATAAAGGTCAGCATAGCGCGCGCACCCAGCCGGTCACTCAGCCAGGCCATGGTGAAGCCGGTCGGGATGCTGATGATGGCTACCGGCACAAAGAAGGCCATCGCGGCCTTGGTCGAGATGCCGCTCTCTGGCCCGATTG
>DMTJ01000440.1 GCA_003477185.1 Lentisphaeria bacterium | reverse complement strand
GGGGGAGCCTGCGGGAGTATGGGGGGACATTCAGCCGCTGGTGCTTCTTCAGGCTCCGATGCGTCTTCGCCATAGGGATCTGCCAAGACGAGATGTAGATCTTAGAAGGATGGTCGCCTTACGGGGCTGGCATCCAGCATGTCGTTCGTTTTTCTTGCGAAGCGGTATTTTGCGAGCAAAGATTGCGCTCTTGAGGCGGGCGGCTGAATCGGTGGTGTTCTGCACACTAAGAAAGCGATGCTGGCCGCAGAATCCGTAGTTCATCGCGGATGCCAGGGAGTAGCGGTCTGTCTCAAGATCAGGGCTGATCCTCCTGCCCTCCATGTAGAGCAACTGTTCTGGTGCGGCGTATTCGTCCGGCTCGCGGTGTGGCGGTTCGCTCCAGGCGAAGTAAGCAGAGCCAAAGCTGATGAGCTTGATTTCGCCATCGGGAGTGATGCGCATGTGCCGGGGCCGGACATTGCCGTCGATCACGGGCTGTTTTAGGTTGTGCAGGTATTCGAGTCCCTAGGCGACGCTCTGGCAAACGGCACGCAGGAAAATCAAGGCTTCATCGTCCGTTGGGTTGACGTAATGGAACCAGCTGAGTTGCGGATCGTCCGTGCGTAGTAGGGATAGTCCGCTGTGTCGGCTTCGTCAGGTATGAAGAGCCAGCGCTTATACCACCACAGGTATTGTTCCGGAAACTCTCGGACAATGGCTTCTGTAGCTGAATTTACCTGTGCCATAGCGGCTTCATCGCTTTCGGAACCTAGTAGGTCAATTTTCCGGCAAGTGAGGCGAAACTTGCCATCAGGTTCAAGCAGGCAGGCTCCAAGCCAGACGCCGCCGGCGGCCTTGGCGGCGAGGGAGGCGGGGGCCCGGCTGACGGTTGCGGGCAGGCCGAAGAAGGGGGCATAGACACCACCGTCTCGTGGCCGAATATTCTGGTCGACTAGGATGAATATTTTGTGGCCAGCCCGCAGCCCTTTGAGCATGCCGCGCACGGCCCCAGCCTGATAGACCATTTGGGCACCGGTGCAGGTGCGCGCGGTTTTAAGAAAGTTTTCGACCTCGTCGTAGCGATGCTTTCGGGAGACGGTGACGGTCTGCATCCCCAGTAGGTTCACGGCGAGATGTCCCACTTCCCAGTGGCCTAGATGAGGGCTGATGAGGATGGCTCCACCGGCATTTTGGAAGGCGGCAAGTTCTTCTTCGTCGTAGGTCATGAGTTCAAGGATGCGGCTAGGATCTCGTGCTGCACGAGCGAAGGCAAAAGAGGCGTAGATGAGGTGACTGACCGAGGCCCGAGCGATGCGGGCACGTTGGCTGGATGTTTTTTTAGGAAAGGCGATGGTCAGATTGGTGCGCAGAAGTTTGCGCTCATTGGGAAGGGACCAGATGATCCAAGACGCGAGCCTGGCGAGGCCGTGGGCCAGTAGCCTGGGGCAGAGGGCTAGCGCGCGGCTCAGTAGGGGGAAACAGTTTTTGAGCAGTGACCTTGTGAGGCGTGTCCGTAGTGCCTTTCCCCGTTTTCTGCTCATTGGGGTTTTCGTCTTCGGCGCGGTGGTTGCACAATCCGGCATGCGTGCGCCTCGTCGATGCCAGTGGCAAACAGCACGCAGGCTTTTGCGGACTTCGCAATTGCAACTGCGAAGCGGTTTACATCATCCTGGGGGCAGGTGTGGTGTGTGGCATCAGCGACGCAGGTCACGCTTTGATCTTCGTGTACCCAAAGTAGGCCCCAGCCGTCGGCCAACTCGTCCGGGTGTACAGCGCCTTCAGGCACGGCTAGGTAGAGTTTGTGGGCCATCGTCCCGGCAGCGAGCCGCTCGAAGCGGGTTCCGCGATAGATGGCAGTCTGTACACGCCGGATATCTTCGCTCAGTTGCTGATAGGCGGGATTGTCAGATTTCTCATAATTCCACTCTGCAAACTCTTCGAAGAGCGACTGGCTACAGCGGAGATGTGGCTCGGCATCACGAATCTCTGCCAGCAAAGTCTGGCGGTCTCGCTTGAGGCTCCGGAGCTCTGGGAGCAGGTTCTCAGAACGAACATGGTCCGGCCAGCAAGCTGCGCGCGAGGTCTTGATTTCCACAAGCATGGACTTTGCCGCCAGTTGAGCGGGGCTGCTCCAAAACGCGCCGATGGGAGCACGAAACCGCTGGTTTCTGGTGACAACGTCAAGGCCAATCGCGTCGGCTCCTTGCGCTGCTACCCAAGCAAGTACGCCTTGTCGGAGCTTTCCTCGCGACAAGTGAGCGGACAGATTCGCACTGTCAGCAGAAAACAACGTAACATCAAAGGAAAGCTGCTCCATAGCCCCTACGGCTGGTTCGACAGGAACGAGTAGATTGAAATCTACCCTCAGGCAGCCACCCTGCAACAGGCAAGTGGCAACCATCGCAGATATTTCCGGGTTATTATGGGAAATCGGGATTGTCCTAACGCCACAAACTACCTACGGTAGGTTAATCGAAGATCGTTTTGTTACCGAGAAGGCTATACCCAGAGAGCGATGAGACGTGACAGCAAGGATATTACTACTGGCCATGACTTTTGCCGCCTTCTATGCCGAGGCGCAGAACAAGATACCGGAGCGAGTCCGGTTCGAAACGTGGGAGAACTACGCGGTCGACAGTGACCTGACGGAGCTAGGCTGGACGGTTGCGGGTGGGGTGTCCATCACCTCAGCCGATCAGGCGAAGCACAGTCAGAGCCTGGTGGTTGAGGCTAGTGGTGAGGCGACAATTCCCTTTCGCGAGAATGAGTCCGCGACGGTGTTTGTGGATGCCTACTACCGGCCCGGCGTGGCGGAAACGCCGTTCTTGATTGCGGACACCGCGGCGATCGGTTTCGTGGCAGACGGTGCAGATGCTGGCGTGGTGGCGGTTTGGGCGAACAGCGCGTGGCTGCTGACGGAGTGCCGGATTCCGGTGGACGCGGCCGGGCATTCGAAGATTTGGCTGCGGATTACGGCCCGCATCGATTTTTTGCGGGAACGCTGGGATTTGTATGGCAACAAACGGCTGCTCGCCGCAGATCTGCCGTTGAGCGGCGCCGCGCAGAGCCTTCGTGAGCTGACGTTTGCCGGGCCGGTTTGTGTCGACGAGTTGTATGTTACGGGCAAAAATCC
>DMTJ01000257.1 GCA_003477185.1 Lentisphaeria bacterium | reverse complement strand
GGAGCTGGTCCGACTTCGTGGGAGGTCTCGGGAAAAAAGGGCCGCATCAGCAGGTTGTCGCCTGCCATGATCGCGACGGCACATACGTTGGGCGCATGGCAATGAATGACCGACTTTATATCTGGTCGATCATTGAAAAACTTGATGTACATCGGCCGTTCACCAGTGGGACGGCGATTTCCCTCAACGGTCTCACCGGCCAAGGTGATAAACACGACGTCCTCGCTGGTGATGTCCCCCTTGTTCAACATGGTCGGCGTGATCAGGATCAAATCGTCCTCCAGCCTCAAGGCCGCATTCCCCCCGTAGCCGGTGACGTACATGTTTATTGCCAACTTGTTACAGACAGTCACAAACTGGCGAATTTCGTCTTCATATTTCTGGTAGAGGCTCATGGCTGGAGTCCTTGTTTTGGCCTGGAAAGGTCGTATCTTTGGGGCGTTACTACGCGGGGAAATCGATCATTGTTTTGACCACGCCGTCTTTGTAGGAAGCGGCGAGGTCGAAGGCCGCTTTGCTCTGCTCAAAGGGGAAGCGATGGGTAACCATGACGTTCACGTCGAAGTCGCCGCGTTCCATCATGTCAAGTGCAGGCTGCACACAATGGTTCTGCCGGCGAACGTTCTGGATACAGATCTCTTTGTGGCGCAGTTTGTCAATCAGAAAGGTCACCCGCTTTGCAGTCGGGGGAATGCCGATGATCATGAGCTTGCCGCCAGGCTTGAGCATCTCGATCGCCTGGTCCAGCGCTTCCTGCTCGCCGCAGCATTCGAAGACCACGTCGAGACCGCCAGGCTCTAACTCGGCGACCTTCGCCACCACGTCTTCGCAATCCGGATTGCCCCCCCAGGCAGCCCCGACTTCAGCGGCCAGTGCGAGGCGATTGTCGATCTTATCAGTTACGTAAATCTTGTCCGCCCCCTGGGCTTGGGCAGGCAGCAGGACGCTCAGGCCAATGCATCCGGCACCAAGAATGCCGACCTTGGCGCCGGCCATGGGAATAGACTGCTTGACGGCATAGACGCCGATGGCGAGCGGCTCTGAGATCGCGGCCTCATCGAAGCTAGTGGTCGCGCTTACTGTAAAGCAGCTCCCCTCGGGCATGACGATGTACTCCGAGAGGCAGCCTTCGGCCTGCCTTGGGCAGCCGAGAAAGCGCAGCGCGCGGCAGGTGTGCGCACGGTCTGTCAGGCACTGATCGCAGGCACCGCAGGGCATGGCTGGCTCGATCGCAATCCGGTCGCCCGGCTTAACTCGCGTGACTGCAGTCCCCACCGCCACCACCACGCCCGCGCCCTCATGGCCGACCGCAAACGGGTAGTCCACAACTTGTGAACCAATTTGCCCAGTCTCATAATAGTGCACGTCCGAGCCACAGACGCCCACGGTTTTCATCTGGATCAGGACATCGTTCGGGTTGGTGATCTCGGGAGTCGCAACCTCCATCATCTCCATGGCCTCGATGCCGGTGAGTTTCATTGCTTTCATAATCTGGTTTCCTTGGTCAAACCGTGATGAGTGTCAGTGGGAGTTTGTCGAGCCACGCGCGGTGCTCAGGCGCAAGGTTGCTGTCGGTGATGATCGCACTGATCTTGCTGTACTCGCAAAGCAGGAGCTTTTCGCGCTTGCCGAGCTTGGCGCTGTCGGCCAGCAGAATGATCTCGTCGGCATGCGCGATCATCTTCTGCTCGAAGCGGATCAGGCGTGGATCGTCGTTCGTCGGGCCGACCGGATCGAGTCCGCCCACGCCCATGATCGCCTTGGCTGCGCGATAGCGATCAATCAGGTCGTCCTCGAAAGGGTTGAGCACCAGGCCCTGCCTGGGCAGCACGCTGCCTCCGGTGAGCACCAGCTCGTTGCGGCTGTCGAGCAGGGCTGTGGCAAGAACCAACGAATTGGTGACGATTTCGAGGCGACGGGGTTTCAGATGTGCTGCCATCTGGCTGGTGGTCGAGCCGCCGTCAATGAAGACCGTCTCGCCGTCAGCGCACATCGCAACGGCCTTTTCGGCGATGCGTGTTTTCTCTTCGAACATCACCGTCCGGCGAATGTCCAACGGCAGGTTTTCCATCGTGCTCTTGGCTCCGCCATGGATGCGCTCCAAGAGCCCTTGGGCTTCCATCCGGGTGAAGTCGCGCCGCACGGTTACTGCCGAGGCACCGCACGCAGCGACGACTTCCTGCAAGGAAACGAAGGCCTTCTGGCTCAGTAAATCGGCAATTAGTTTTTCGCGTTCTTGGTCGAGCATCGCCTGTGGTCTTTTGCTTGGCTGTTACTTTAATGATCGATTATGATCGTTGTCGATCGAAACAGTTCACGACCGCGCGCAATCGTCAACGTGTGAAAACTGACTGATTACCGGCATTCCGCGCAGACAGCAGTTTTCGAGGTGGAATACGCGAATTTGCGCACCGAGGCGCCGTCTTCCTCAAGGGGATTTTCAAAATCCCATGAGAAACTCGCCAATCGCTTGTGCAGCGAAATTCTCCGTGATCAGGCAAGAAGCTCCATCAACGCCCCGCAGGCCGGACATTTCTCCTCCGGCGTTTACGCCGCTGATCAGTTCTTGGACCTTCTGAGGAAGTGGCGCCAACTCCACTTCTGCTTCCGGGAAATAGGCCGGGTAATCCTCGTATGGGAAGTCTTCCTCGACGCCGCCCTCGTCCTACTGAATGAGCGAAGTTCCGCCACTTGGATCCAGCCGGTACGCAGTGCGACCCTCTCCCAAATTGCAGGTCCAGCAAAACACTAAATCGAGCACTGGTATGCCCAACTCGACCAATCCCAATCTTTGATCTTCACAGTCGAGGCTGAGCATTCGGAGCATTGGCTTCTGACAATTTGGCCACGTCGCGCCCGGGGCCCGGTGCTCACCGCAGAAAACATGCCTATAGCGGGCTTGATTTGGACGCAGCTCAAAAAAGTACGCTTGCGAAACGGCAGAACGAATTGTCATTCGCTATCCTGAATTAAAACCAGATTGGCATCAACGCAGCCGAAGTCTCTCTTGAAGCTGGCCAGCCATACGGAATCGCAGGTCCCAGCGAAAAGGTGGCGCGAATTCAGTGGAAGTCAATCACGTACGGCTGCGGCCTCGGACTGCACTTCTCGCAGCCACTGAACGGCTCCAGGGATACTGGAGAATCCAACACGGCGGCCATTCGCGCTATCAAGAAGGCAAATATTAATCCAACGGTCCGCAGACCGCATCTGGGCGTGAAGCCGCGATGAAGAAATTCTACCACAGAGGACTCAGAGCACAACGAGCTGGCAGGACGAAACGAGGCAAACCATCTCCCGCATTCCCTCGGTGTCCCCTCTGTGCCAAAAATAAAGCTCCCACGAGTGAGTCGCAGTCTGTCGATTCCTGCCGCCACCCGTCGATACCTGCCATGGCATTCGAGAGGTTTCGACGGGTGGCGCCTACAGCGAATAGCAGCCTACACAGCGCTGTCGCGCAGCCGAGCGGTAAGAGCCTGGCCCGGATCAGCGACGGCTGCTGCGTCGATTTCGAACGTGCTCTCGCCGGTCTTGCAGCGTAGCAGAGCAAGTCCGTGCTCGAAGTCCTTGAAGCACTCGCGGCAGCGCTCGAGCACGGTCTGGCCGTTCAACGCCGCTTGCTCGACCAGCGCATCAATCGCATCCTCCTGAAACTTCAGCAAAAAGTCGTGGGCGCTCTCGAACTCCTCGGCAAACTCACCCACCTGAGCACGCAGGCTGTTGTCGGGCACAGCTGGCGCCACATCTTCGGCCGCCTCGTCTTTGGCTGGCTCCTCGCTCGTGGGCAACCGGGGCGGATCCGCAGGATGCTCGGAAAGGATCTGCTGCAGTTGCAGGTCGGGCTCGGCAATAGTGGTCTCATCCACCGTCAAAAGCTCGACGTCGGTAGACGGAAGCTCGTACTTGAAATTGCGAAAAGTCCGCTCTAGGACGGTCATCAAGCCGCGAGCGCCGGTCTGCTCGGTATGCGCACGCTCGGCAATGCAGCGCAATGCCCCTGGCAGGATGTTAAGGTCGATACCGTAGCCAGAGAAGTCGTTGGCATACTGCTTAAGCATGCTGCCTTTTGACTGAGACAGGATCATTTCCAGATCCGGCACAGACAGGGAATGACAGGCTACCCGCACTGGCAAGCGACCGACGAACTCAGGCTCAAACCCGTAATCAACGAAATCTTTGGTCTCTACCAATCGCGCGTAGTAATCATCATCCCGCGCCGCCGTCTCATCGCGGTCGAAGCCGATCTGCGAGCCCTGCATGCGCTTGCGGATCTGACCCGTCAGTTCGCCAAAGGCCCCACTGACGATAAACAGGATGTGCCGGGTGTTGATGGTGCGTGGTGGCGAATCCTGACGGTTCATCATATTCATCATCGCTTCCATCTGCGAGGCGATATCGGTCTGGCTGACGAGGTTGACGTTTGAGTCTTCCATCAGCTTGAGCAGGTTGATCTG
>DMTJ01000255.1 GCA_003477185.1 Lentisphaeria bacterium | reverse complement strand
GGTGGCGCCTTGGCTCTGTCCGGCGGCAGCGCAACCATAAAGAACACGCTCATGACCAACAACACCGCTGCCAACGGTGGCGCGATCTATGCGGGGGCTACGCTGGCGGTCGACAACGCAACTTTCGCTTCGAACTCAGCAACAGACAGCGGTGGTTCCCTCTACATTAGCGCCGGTAACACGACTGTCGAAAACAGCATTCTCTGGTCTAATACTGGCACCGCTCCTGCCGCTACACTCGTAAGCGGCAGTCTCTCCTTCGCCTACAGCGCAGTTCAGGGCTCTGGAGGTTCCGGCTCTTGGGCGGGCCCCGGTACTGACCTCGGCGGAAACATCTCTGCGGACCCGCAGTTCATCGATGCTGCGAACGGGAATTATGAGCTTACTCCCGTGGGCCCGGCCGTCGATGCTGGTAACAACGCGCTGGTCCCGGCCGCGACACTGACCGACCTAGCGGGTGCTCCGCGCTTTGTCGACGACTTGAACACGCCTGATACCGGTGCTGGAAGCGCGCCGATTGTAGACATGGGCGCACTTGAAATGCCGCAGTCTCCATTGGCGTCCATTGGTGACTTTGTCTGGTTGGATGAGAATGCCGATGGCATTCAGCAGCCCGCCGAGTTTGGTGTGAAGGGGATTCCCCTAGATCTACTGAATAGTCTAGGGCAGGTGATCGACACGACCCTCTCAGGGAATGAGGGTGAGTACCTGTTCGAGGATCTAATCGCTGGGTCATACCAGGTCCGTGTGCAGAACAACGATCGCCCAATCTCCAATCCGGGTGAGGGCAGCGATGATGCTCTGGACAGTGACTTTGACCTTGACACCGGTCTGAGCCCGTTCCTCGTCATCACGCCAGGGCTAGAACTGCACTCGGTGGACGTTGGGCTGCGGGTTGGGCCGATTCCGGTCGCTTGGCGCCTGCCACAAAATGTGAATATCGTTGATAACAGCTTGGACACCTTTGGCCATACACCGCCAGGCTGGGACGCCGGTGCCAACTCCCAGAGTTACCTCCGCGGTGATGGCTACGCCCAGACGCTTGTTCAAGAGACCAATACGACCCGTGCCATTGGCCTGGGCCTCCCCAACCATATTCAAAGTCGGTCACAGATCCAGTATGCTGCCGTGCTCGACAGCACTGGTAAGTTCATCGTCTATGAAGGCACTGCCTTCCGCGGCGAGTTCGGTACGTATGAATCAGGAGATATTATTCGTGTGCAAGTCGCTGGCCAGGTTGTTACCTACTGGGTAAACTCCGATCTGCGCTACACGTCCAACGTGCCTGTCGGAGTGCCTGAATTTGGCCTGGTGGTTGAGGCCGCATTCACCTCGCCCAACGCGACACTGTTTGACGTGCGCCGTAGCGCGCCACAGCCGATTATCGACGAATATTTTGTCGAAGACGATGATTCCAGTGATCCAAGTTTTTCTAACGGCGATACCCTTACCATCCAATTCAGCGGCAATACCAACAAGCCAGGCGGTGATGGGGTTCAGGACCGAACAGCAGTCGACCTCATGTTTGCGTTCAGTGAGCCGCTGGGGGCCAGCTACTCCGGGCAGTGGGTAACTGCAGATGCCTTCCGCATTACGATTCTGGACATTACAGGAGGCAGCATCAATCTCGGCAGCGCCACGGTCACCCCGACTGCAATCGTCCCCATCCTCGACGAGTCAGAAGGCTCCCGCCGTGCCCAGCACGAATCCGATGCACTTACGGGAAGTTTTGGTTCGCGCGCCGGCATTCTCATGCCGATCGAGTGGGTTGAGTATGACCCCGAAATCGCGGTGAATGGCACGGATATCACGCGGACAGATGACACTCGCAAGGGGTTCATCGAAGCACTCTCCGCGCATTGGATGCCGGGCCCGCAGACATTCGTAGAGACCACAGTTCTGCAGATGGACGAAACACGGGCTCTGGGATTGAACTCAAGTAATTCGCTAGGCTCTGCCCTGAACGACATCGATTACGCTCTGTACCTTCGACCGGCTAACGGTGAGTACCGCCTGATGAAGCGCAGCACTGTCGAATACATTAGCACCTACTTCCCGGGAGATCGGTTCCGGCTTGAAACGGATGGAGATACCATCTCTCTAATTCAGAACGGTGTGTTTCAGCACAGCTTCACCGATGACGTCACCTACCCGCTGTTCGTCGATGGCGTGCTGTTGGAAACCGGGGCGACTATTGCGGACGTCACCATGATGCCCGTAGCTCCCAATATCATACAGGTTTTGTGCTCGGATCCGGATGAGTCTTCCCCTGCTGTCGACGTGGGTGATCTCATCACGATTTCCTTCGACGGCGACACCAATCAGGTCCTCGGCCCCGGCACCCTCAGCAAAGACCAGGTGGACTCGATCCTGACGAGTTCTGCCGTTCTTGGTGCTGACTACACCGGCCAGTGGCTCGACGGCAAGAACCTACAAATCACAGTGACCAACGCCTCTGGCAGCACGGTGGCCTTGGGCACCGTGTTTACGCCAACCGGTCTTCCGCCTATCACCCATGAAGCAGGTTCGCCAGCGTCGCTGGTCTCTGGCGCGCTGATTGGAAATTTCGGCCTGCAGTATCCGCTGGGGATTCCTGTAACTTGGCAGAGCCCGATCAATGTGGAAGTTGACGGGACCACTCTCGTCAAGACCTCCGCCAACAACAACTTCGATGCCGGAGCCACCGGTACACAGTTGTTTACGCAGGGAAATCACTTTGTTTCCGCCACAATCAACGACGCCACGCAGATGCGCGCTATTGGCTTTGGTGATGCCACAGACTCCGGTGCTGCCATCACTGACATTCTTTGGGGCCTGCGCGTTGGTAGTGATTTCGGGGCGATCGTCGAGAATGGCCTGATCGTCGGTAACATCGGTGCAGTCGCCGATGGCGCGGTGATCAAGGTCGAGATTCGCGGCAGTCAGGTGATCTACGTGGTGGATGGTGTGGACCGAGGCGTTTCACCGACCGCGATCGGCGCCGGAGACTTTCCATTGCGTGTTGAATCCTCGCTGCAGGCTTTTGCCGCCACCTTGATCGATGTCCGTCGCAGCCTAGTCAACGGCTCTCGTACGACATCTTCCGACAGCGCGGTCAGCTTTGCTGGGCAAGGAGCGGTTGCGAACTCCGCAAATGTTTACTACCTGCCGTTGCAACCAGGCTGGAACCTAGTTTCGTTGCCACTGGAGCCTGCCGTTTCCACAGCAAGCGAGTTGTTTGCGAACTCCGCAATCAGCGGCGCTGTCTTCTCTGTGGCCGAGGATGGCAGTTACGTGCCAGCAGAGGACATTGCTGGCGGCGAAGGCTATTGGGTGTTTGTCGGTGGCGAGAGCCCAGTGGTAGTTACAGTTGATGGCGCACCGTTTGCGCTCTCTAGCTTCGTCGACGGCTGGAATCTTAAAGGCGTGCCTTATGAGACAGCGGTGCCGGCATCACTGCAGGTGGATGCGATCCATTCGTTCGAAGCCGGTCGCTATTACGAGCACGCGGCAGAGAGCATTCTCACGATTGGTCTAGGGTATTGGATCTTTACGCCGGAGGGTGGCCAGGTCGTTTGGTAGGCTGGCACTCCGCCGAAAAGCAGATAGCTGTGCGAGGCCGCTCACCGAATGTTTGAGATTAAGCTGGATCGACACGCACCGCCTGTATTTGCGCTGTTTGTCGTAGCCTTCGTTTACGTCTCCGTGCCCCTAGTCCGATCAGATCTCTGGTTTGACGAGATTGTGACCCTATTCGATTGGGTGCTCCACGACGATTGGCAACGAATCTTTCGCAACTACCCGGTCGCGAATAACCACATCCTGTACTCCGCGATGCTGTGGGCGTGGATGCACTTGTTTGCCGGTAACCCCAATGCACTCACAGAGTCGGTGCTGCGCGTGCCCTCTCTGCTGTGCGCGCTGGTCGGGTTGCTAATCTGCTACCGCAGAATCTCCGCCCTTTATGGTCACAGTCGGGGGCTGGTTTTGGGTTGCATGCTCTGCACCAGCCCAATTCTGCTGACGTTCGCGACCCAAATGCGAGGCTACGGTCTCACTTTTGCCCTGTCTGCTGCTGCAACCTGCGGCATTCTCGACATTTATCATGGGAATCATCGCCGTGGCGTAATGATGGCCTGTCCCGCCTTGATCCTGTTACCGATGGCAATCCCGTCCAACTTATTGCTCAACGCCGGGCTCGTGGTCTTCCTGCTTCTGAGTTGGCAACAGATGCAGCGCAAGAGCATTTTGGTACTGCTTTTGGTCGTGGTTTGTGCCGGTCTCGGTGCCCTCGTCTACCTGCCAGTTCATGAGCAATTCCTCGCCGTGGTACAGAAGACCGGAAACTTTGGCTCCTCGACAAAGCTCCTTGGTCATTTGGCACTGGCGGCCATCGCGCATTGCGGCCTCCTGGCCGCATGCGTACTGATCCTGCGCCGGGGGCGCGCGCGTGCTGAGGGTGACTCCTCCTGCCAGCATCTGCTGATGCTGGGTGCGTGCTGCCTGGTCCCGTTTCTTGCGCTCGCAATTGTGAAGGCGCCCTTTCCCCGTGTCTCTCTGATGTATCTTGTTCCCTTCTCGCTCGCCTTCCTGCCATTGGTGCCTAAAAATCTGCTGGACGATGGCCGAGATCTGCTCTACGTCCTTTTCTTCCTCATTACCAATGCCGTGCTGGTATCGGCGGTATCCCATAACGCGCGAGAGGTCGCGCTTGTTGAGGGAAAGTACCCGCAGGATTTGCTTACACAGTACTATCATGGGAGTAGGGATGTGTCGTCAGTGGCCCGTCTGCTCGCGCATCTCGAGGTCACGCCTCCTCATTCTGTGATCTACTGTGATATCCACCTCTTCCCTGCGCTACGCTACTACTGGGTGGTCGCCGGGCGCAACGCCGCGCAGCTTCAGTGTCTGGACGGGGGCCGCCTGTTTCCGCTACGCGTTAATCCAAACGAGTTACGATTCCGGCCGCAGATCTTAATAGGCTACAGCGGCGCACAGGCTGCAAACCAGTACCTAAACAACACGGGTATCCATGTTCGGCTGCAGGAGACGCTAACGGTGGCTGGACGGGACCTCGGGATCTTCCTCGCGTTCCCGATGCCGGATCGAGAGGACTTGATGCCAAAGAGGAAAAATGACCCTATCTGAAGAACGACTGCGTGACGACATCGCAGCAGTGCTACCGCAGGTGCGCGATCTTCGTCATGAACTCCACCAAAATCCCGAGCTTTCCCTGTGTGAGTTTGAGACGCGGCAGCGTCTGCTGCATCGGCTTGCTCGGTTGCCGTTGACCGTACACCCACCATTTCTTGAGACGGATGTGGTGGCTGATCTCGCAGTGAACGATCAGCCCCATGTACTGCTGCGCGCTGACATGGATGCGCTGCCGAT
>DMTJ01000241.1 GCA_003477185.1 Lentisphaeria bacterium | reverse complement strand
CCGCCAGAGCCTTTCGCGTACGCGACGATGTCACGCCTGAATTTCTCGAGTCTGCGTTGAACCGCGGCTATCGTCGGTGCGGTGATATCTACTACCAGCAGTTCTGCAGGGCATGTAATCTCTGCATCAACTATCGCGTGCTTGTGGAGCCGTTTACGCCCACGAAGTCGCAGAAGCGCGTGGCTCGCCGCGGCCAGTGCATCGAGTCGCGTGTGGGACCGCCTGTTCCGAGCAACGAAAAGGCAGCGATCTACCTGGCGTATCAGTATCAGCAGCACCATATGAAGCCGATTGCAGGGACGGAAAGCAAGGAGTTTGACAGAGAAGATGCGCTCACTACGATGCAGTTTCAAATGTACCAGAATCCATCATCGACCAGTGAGCTAGAGCTTTTTTTGGATGGCAGATTGGTAGGATTTGGCATCTTCGACGTGGCGATGACGAGCGCATCTGCGGTATATTTTGTGTATGATCCGGAGTTTTCCCGGTACAGCCTTGGCACGCTCGCGATTTTGCGCGAGTTGGCCTGGTGCAAGCAACAGGGTATCGCAGCGCTGCAACTGGGGTATTTTATACCTGGACACGCCAAGATGTTGTACAAACAAAATTTCCAACCGGGAGAGTATTTGCACCGTGACACCTGTGAATGGCGCACCACGCCCCCAGACCTTCTTGGCTTTTAAGCTGAAATCATCTCAGCTTTTGCTGCCCATTGCCATGCTGGTACTCCTTGGCCTCATGGCCTCAGCAGTAGATCGACCGCCCTCCCCACTCCTGCACCGACTGAAAATAGCGAGAGATGATGCCCAGTCCTTGAAGCAGGCCTGGACAACTGTGTTGGACGAGATTGGCATCGATCAGGCCTCCCGAGACCAGCCACCGCCCAATCAGCAGGCGCTTGCGGAGTTCGCAAAGGACAGCGATGGCATTTTGACGGTCACGCCGATTCCGGGCGGCATTCAGCTGGATATCGACCGCGTCATTGCTCGCCGCCGAAGCCGTGAGTCGCGAAAGCAACTGCGCGATAAATTGGGCGCGTGGTTCCCCTCCCTATCAGAGCGCTCCGATGAACGCTATGGCCTGCGATTCTACACGGCGGGTCCAGAGGGCAAGGCTCAGCCTTGGGATAAATCGCAACTACCGTACGAGTTGGTGGTTTGTATCCACGGGCTAGACGACACGGGGCGAATCTGGCGACAGACGATCGGGGAAATGGTCAAGAGCGGTCACACGGTCTGTCGGTTTGATTATCGCAATGACCAAGCGATCGCCACCTCTGCCGCCGACTTTGCCGATGCGCTCTTTAGCCTTGGCGCACGCGGCGTGACCCAAGTGCGAATTGTCGCGCACAGCATGGGCGGACTTGTCTCGCGGGAGATGCTGACCCGGCCGGGCCTCTACGCGGGCGATGGAACCGGACGCGATGGACGCCCGGCGGTGACGCAGCTGATCACAGTCGGCACGCCGCACAAAGGCTCCGGCCTGGCTCGGGTCAGCTGGGCAACAGAGGTGAAGGACCAACTGGTTCGCACCTGCAGCGGTGAGGGGGTGCTATTTGGATCGTTCTTTGACGGCCTGGGTGAAGCTCGAAACGATTTACTGCCTAGCAGTGTTTTTCTAACGACTCTAAATGCACGCGCACACCCGAAAAATGTTAGGCTCACCTGTATTGCGGGAGTAGCCAGTCCGATTCGCTCGGGCAAGATCAAGTCCACCACAGAACGCCTGCGCGCGTCTCTGCCCCGAAGCCTACACAGCGTCTGCACCGATGTGGAGCAGCAACTTACTGAGGTGGTAGAAGGCGCCGGTGATGGCTGCGTATCCCTCGAATCAGCCCACCCCGGCGTAGCTGACCAACCGGTGGTAAAGGCAAATCATGTAACCATGCTGTTAAATCTAAATCCGCTGTCGAAAAAACTAGCAGCGGCTATCCCGGTGATTCTAGACCGACTCAGCCAGGATTGAACGACGCGGCCGATGCTCACTTGCATCGGCTTTGCCCCACCACTAAAGTTCCGGCCTGCGCTTGTCACCTTTTCCAAACTCCATTGCGTGCCAAATGGCTTATCGATTTTTCCTTCTTCTTGTGCTAGCTAGCTGGGCCTGCGCACAGAGCAGTGACAAGAAGTACCGTGAGGTCACGCTTCAGGCCTTGCAAGGTGTTTGGGCGCTGGATGAGCAAAAGCCTAGCGAAGGGGAAATCATGGTGGCGATGTGGCGCAAGCACGGCGCACCAGAGACCCAGGTCAAGGAACTGGAGGCGAGAATCGCAAATGGTGACATGCCAAAGCGAACGGTCACGCTGACATTCCGCGGCAACATTATGACGGTCGCAGGCATGTCGAGTGCGCACAGCGGCAGTCAGGCCTCCTCTAGCCGCTTTAACTTGGCAGAGGACCGCATGGAGTTCGACGCGCCGAACCAGCCAGGTGCCAAACTGAAACTGGGCCGGACGACCTTGCTCTATGTGGCAGACGCCGTGCCGAAGATGGGGCTCCCAGCTGTACGATATTTATACAGGCGAGTCGAGAAGGGGCGGGATGCGGCCTCACTTGGCGATCGCGAGGCATTCGTCACAGGAAGAATTAAACAACTAGCCCAGCTGGCTTTTCCAGAGCACCAAAACGTGACCTGGCAGGTGATGGATATGCGCCACCGTGGCCCAATCTCCGACATTGTCGTAGTGCCGCAGCCAAATACGCCCGGCTTCCCACAGATGCTTTTTCTGCTGTCATTCGAGTCTGGCTGGCCGGAGCAGATTGATGCAATCTATGGCTATCAAGGCAATAAGTTCGTGCTGATCAGTTCGGGCGCGGGAATCCAGGATGGCCAGTACCCGGCAATCCTTTCACCAGAATGAGCTTCCGGGGGACCTTGACCACCGGGGACCTCGCGATATCGTTTCCTACATAACGGGCAAACCAAGAAGCGCGTCCGTTTTTCAATTTTAAATCTTCAGTGGAATCGCCATGTGTAAAGCTGCCGGCCTCTTTTGTTTCATCCTGCTTACCGTTGGGTGCACGTCTACCAAAGTGAACACCGCCTCCAGACTGGATGCCAGCGAAGGTATGTCACAGGAGGACCTGGAATACCAACTGTACAAAGCGCGCGACCGCGAGTTAGAATTGCAACTGCAGTATCAGTCGGCGCTGGCTGTGGCCCAGAACTCAGTGGATGCCTTGACCGAGGCTAAGAACGATGACGAACACCGCCTGGCCCTTGCCAACATGCGGGCGCTCGAGAACGAAGTCGCAGAAGCAAGCATTGCCCTCGGTCAGACACGCGATCAGATCAGCCTGCTCGGCGGCAAGATTTCGCAGGTGAAGCATCGCCAAGGTGGTCCGCGCGCTGTCAATGGCGTCTTTGTGGTGGATATGCGCGGGGCAGAAGACGCATCAGTGAGTGGGGAGATAGCTGAGGCAGGTGCACCTGCCATGCCC
>DMTJ01000448.1 GCA_003477185.1 Lentisphaeria bacterium | reverse complement strand
CAGCAGGTCAAGGACCTGTGCTGGTTTCTCGACCGAGACGGGTTCACGAACAATATCGGGCTCGCCTTCGGGCAGGAGATATACACTCCGGAAGACATCAGCCAGAACGCGCTGATCGAAGACGACCGTCCCTACGCAGGCTGGCTCTACACAGCCATCTCGCTGCACCACAAGAGCGACAGCGAGCTGCACAAGCTCGAACTGGCACTCGGCGTGGTCGGCCCCCAGTCCCTCGCTGAGGGCGCCCAGAACTATGTCCACAGCGAACGCAACATCCCCCGTGCCCGGGGCTGGGACAACCAGCTGCGCACCGAAGTCGGGGCCATCCTGACCTATGAGCATCAGCGCCGCTACGCGTTGCGGAGTTCGCAAAACTGGGGCAGTGACCTGATTCCAGCCGCGACCATCAGCATCGGCAATGTTCTGACCCAGGCTTCGGCAAGAGTGACACTGCGCGGGGGCTACCACCTTCCCGAGGAATTCCACGCCAATCGCATCCGCGTCTCTGGCTATGTACAGCCCACGCACCGAAATGGCACCGCCGCCCAAGATTGGAGCATCTACGCCTTCTCCACCCTCGAAATGCGCGGCGTACTGCGCGACATCACCCTAGACGGAAACTCCACCAAAGACAGCCATCGCGTCGACCGCATTCCGCTTGTCGGCGAACTCGAGCTCGGCATGGGCGTTCGCTATCGCCGCTACCGGCTTGTCTATTCACACGTGCTGCGCACCGAAGAATTTGAGCAGCAGCACAACTCCCAGAAGTTCGGCAGCCTCGGCCTCGTCATCGAGTTCTAAGTCGCCGCCGCTGAATGTAATAAGACAGTGGCCAGCGGTTTTATGTAGCTGTGAAGTACTCCTGGATCTCGGCGGAGACTGCAGGCACATCGCGTGGCGCGCTGCCATTACGCAGAGAATCGGCGGCCATGCAACCAGCGGCAACGCTATAGCGCGCAGCGAGGGCAGAGGTGCTTGGCTGACATTCGCCGCGCAGATAGCGGATGAACTCAGCGACGATGAGCTCGTCGGCACCACCGTGGCCAGCAGTGCCACTGGCGACGGGGACCGTGATGTCACCATCGGCATTGTAGCCGCAACGCTTGTTCCACACGCGTACCACAGCATCGTCGCCCATCACGCCGAAATTCTCCAGGCGACCTTCGGTGCCAATGATCGTGTAGTTGCGCCAGTAGTCCGGAGTGTAGTGACACTGCTGATAGGAGCAGAAGACACCGTTGTCCAACTGCATCAGCATCATGCTCAGGTCCTCGACATCGACGACAGGATTAAAGCCCGTCTGGGTGAGCGGCGGCCAGTGGCTTGGGTCACAGCCTTTGAAGGTGCCGTCGCCGACGCGCTCTGAGATTTCACCATAAACGGTCAAGCCGCCCATGCCCGTGATCCGTTTGCTGTACCCACCGCAGAGCCAATGCAACACATCGATGTCATGCGCAGCCTTCTGCAGGAGCAGGCTGTTGGATTTGGTCCTGTCCGCGTGCCAGTCCTTGAAGTAGAAGTCGCCGCCATGGCCTACGAAATGCCGGCACCAGCCCGCCTTCACTTGGCCAATCGCCCCCTCATCAATCAGTCTCTTCATGGTCAGCACCGACTGCATATGGCGCATGTTGTGGCCGATACAGAGCTTGCCCTTGGTTCTACAGGCAGCCTCTAAAATCCGATCACAGCCCTCGATGGTGATGGCCAGCGGCTTTTCCAGATAGACCGATTTCCCCGTCTCCAACGCGGCGATGGCCTGTGTCTCATGCGCGTAATCTGGGCTGCAGATGAACACGGCGTCGATATCGTCGCGCGCCACGAGCTCGCGGTAGTCTGCCGTCACGAAGTTCGCATCATACTTTTCCTTAAAAGTCTCCAGAACCTCTTTCTCCGGGTCGGCCGCAGCGACCAAGCGCACGCCATCCTCTGGGTTGTGTGCGTGCCGGGCCAAGCCGCCGCGCCCTCCCGCTCCAATGACCCCAATTCTTATCTCACCTGCCACGTCTCTCATAGATGCGACTCCACTTAATTATTCAGTCTAGATTTTCGTGACCAGCTACGTTCTACCGGGTGCGAACACTACCAATTTCAGGTTTGGCGATGGCCTGAATCTCGACCAACTTTCCTAGCTCGCTCACCGCGAGGTTGGTCCGATCACCACGGTCGTCTGTCAGGAGCAAGAGAAACCCTTCCCCTTTCACACTCACATACTTCCAGTCGCCAGCAATCACCGCCTGGTCGAGAATGATGTCGTCTTAGGCCGGCTGCTCGAGGCCGAACAACGTGGCTAGAAAACTGGTGCCATCTTTGCCACCTGGCGGCTTTACAACCATCGCCTCAGCAAAGGGCGGCAGGCAGTCATAGGCTGCCACTATTAATCCGGTGGCAATCTGTTTCGCAGTCATATTCGAAATCCGTGCTATTGGGACGCAGGCAGCGTACAGTAAACTTGATCATGGCGCATCCCCAGCCCATATCCCAATATTTCAGGCAGAAAATCACTAATTTTTACTTCGCGGACAATAGATGATCTGGAGAGCTGCCTGGTTAGGCCGGGCTTGGAGATGGATAGCTGAAAGTCAATGTAGCACAAGAGCATAGAACAGGTAGGTTCACAGTCCAAGCGCTGGCGAACGTTCAATGCCGCTCACCAATCGGGGGAGAGCCTGTCAGCGCGACCCGATGGCGTAGCGGCAGTGGCCCACACCTGCATCGGCCCGAATCACGTAAAGCTCGGATTGGCCTTGCAAACGTACGGGGGAACGACTATCTTTTCCGCTTTGCATTTTTGAAACACTCTAATTTTAAGGCGAGTATATGCCCACAATCAACCAATTGGTGCGCAAACCGCGCAAGCCCAAGGTTTATAAGTCGAAGTCGCGGGCGCTGAACAGCTGCCCGCAGCGCCGCGGCGTCTGCCTCCAAGTCACCACCCGTACGCCAAAGAAACCGAACTCAGCGCTGCGTAAAGTCGCCCGTGTTCGTCTCTCGAACGGCCAAGAAATCACGGCCTACATCGGCGGCGAAGGCCATAACCTCCAAGAGCATAGCATTGTGCTCGTAAAGGGCGGTCGCGTCCCTGACCTTCCCGGCGTTCGTTACCATGTCGTGCGCGGCGCGCTTGACAGTCTCGGTGTAGATGGCCGTAAACAGGGCCGCTCCAAGTACGGCGCCAAAAAGCCAAAGAGCTGATAGGAACGACCACAGATGAGAAGACATAAAGCTGAAAAGCGCGAGCTCACGCCCGACGTTAAGTACAATAGCGAAATGGTTTCCATGACGATCAACATCGTCATGCGGGGCGGCAAAAAGTCCACTGCACAGAAGATTGTCTACGGTGCGCTAGACATCATCAAGGAGAAGAAAGGCCTTGATCCGCTGGAAGTATTCCTGCAGGCGCTCGAGAACACCAAGCCACGCTTGGAAGTAAAGAGCCGCCGCGTCGGTGGTGCTACCTATCAGGTTCCAGTGGAAGTCAGCCCGGCTCGTCAGACCGCGCTGTCGATTCGTTGGGTTGTAGACGCTGCCCGTGGCCGTAAAGGTCGCGCAATGCTGTCTGCACTTGCTGCCGAACTGATGGACGCCTACGATGAGACCGGCTCGGTCATCAAGAAAAAAGATGACACGCACCGCATGGCGCAGGCCAACAAAGCCTTCGCACACTATCGCTGGTAGTCGGGTTACCGCTCGCCTGTGTCCATCACGACGTCCAACTGTGAGTCCATACCGTGTCGAAGAAAGAACTTGCCCATGAGTCCTCCAGCCGCGCCGTGCCCTTGGGCTCTGTGCGGAACATCGGAATCATGGCGCACATCGATGCGGGCAAGACCACAACAAGCGAGCGTGTTCTCTATTATTGTGGCGTAAACCACAAAATAGGTGAGGTCCATGATGGAGCCGCGACAATGGACTGGATGGTCCAGGAGCAGGAGCGCGGCATCACCATTACCAGCGCGGCGACCACCTGCTACTGGCACGATCACGCGATCAACATCATCGACACCCCCGGACACGTCGACTTCACAGCTGAAGTCGAGCGCTCACTTCGGGTGCTTGATGGTGCCGTCGCCGTGTTCTGTGCAGTTGGCGGTGTGCAGCCGCAGTCTGAGACCGTCTGGCGCCAAGCCCGCCGCCACAAGGTCCCCGCCGTTGCCTTCATCAATAAGATGGATCGCATCGGGGCAGAAATGCCGCGGGTCATGGCGGACATCAAAGAGAAACTGAAGGCCAACCCCGTCCCGGTCCATGTGCCGATCGGAGAGGAAGACACCTTCAAAGGCGTGGTCGACGCCATCTCCGGCAAAGCCTACACCTTCACCGGCGACAACGGCGAGACCGTCGTCGAAGGCCCGGTCCCAGACGAGCTCCAAGAAGCCGTCCAGGAAGCCTACGAAGCCGCCATCGAGGCAGCTGGCGACTACGACGAAGAACTGCTCGATGCTTACCTCGGCGAAGAAGGGATCGCCCCTGAGAGAATTTGGGCTGCACTGCGCGTTGGCGTCTGCAAAGGTGAGTTACTTCCCGTACTCTGCGGGTCGTCCCTGAAGAACAAAGGCGTACAGCTGCTGCTTGATGCCGTCGTAGCCCTACTGCCCTCCCCGCTTGATCGCGGCACCATTCACGGACAGAACCCCAAGACGTCCGCCGTACTTGAAGCTGCCATCGGCGATGACCAGCCCTTGGTCGCCCTCGCCTTCAAAGTTGCTCGCGACCCGTTTGTCGGTCGCCTCGTTTACGCCCGGATCTACAGCGGCGAGTTAAACCGCGGCAGCAAGGTCTACAACCCGAGAACCGGTAAAGCCGAGCGCGTCGCCAAAGTAATGCGCATGCACGCCAACTCGCGCGAAGAGCTCGAAGTCGCCCACTCCGGCGAAATCGTGGGCCTCGTGGGCCTGAAAGAGGTCACCACCGGAGACACCATCTGCCCACAGGGAAAACCCATCGTACTCGAGTCAATGACCTTCCCAGAACCCGTCATTTCCATGGCGATCGAGCCTAAGTCCACCGCGGACCGCGATAAGCTCGTAGAAGCCCTCGGTTCACTCAGCGATGAGGACCCGACCTTCCAACTCCGCGTCGACAGTGAGACCGGACAGACCTTGATCGCCGGCATGGGCGAGCTACATCTCGAGATCATTCGAGACCGCCTCATTCGTGAGTTCAACGTCAAGGCCAACTCCGGGAAACCACAAGTTGCCTACCGCGAGTCAATTTCTCGACCAGCCACCGGTGAGGCCACGTTCGACCGGGTCATGGCAGGTACCGTCCAGTTTGCCAGAGTCTCTATTTCCATAGAACCACTGGACCGTGGCGCGGGAACGAGCATTCGTACCCGCTTGCCGAAAAAAAGCGTGCCCCAAGAATTTCATACCTCAATCGAGGCGGGAATCATGGACGCAGCAATGACCGGCATCCTAGGCGGCAACGCTCTGGTAGATTTTAAGGTGGAAGTAATCGGGGGGGAAGCCCATCCCGATCATTCTACCGAGATTGCTTTTAAGGTGGCTGGATCTATGGCATTTCGCGCGGCGGCGCAGAATGCTGGACCGATCCTACTAGAACCCATCATGAAACTCGAGGTGTCCGCACCCGAGGAACACGTCGGAGATGTCATCTCAGACGTAAATGCGCGCCGTGGCCAGGTTCTCAACGTAGAGGCCGAACCCACAGCGAGCATGATCACCGCCCGAGTGCCGCTGGCAGAGCTTTTTGGCTACGCTACTGCACTCAGGTCCCTCACCAGGGGACGAGCACACCATACTATGGAACCCTCGCACTTTGAGCAAGTACCGCCCGAAGTGCAGGAAAAACTATGCGATTACTCGAGGAGACTCACCGCATGAGCCAAGAAAGAATACGGATTAGACTCCAAGGCTACGACCATCGTGTCTTGGATAAGTCAACTAAGGAGATTGTGCTAACTGCACGCCGCACTGGCGCTGTCGTTGCAGGCCCAATCCCACTGCCTACACGGATTGAGCGTGTCACAGTTAACCGCTCTCCGCACGTAAATAAAAAGTCAATGGAGCAGTTCGAGACGCGCACGCACAGCCGTCTGCTCGACATCCTGCAGCCCACCGCGCAGACCGTCGATGACCTCAAGAAGCTGAACCTCCCGGCTGGTGTTGATATCGCGATCAAGATCTGATCGGAATTGACCACAACGAAAATTTCAGACAATAGGAGACCCTAATGAAAGGGCTTATTGGCAAGAAAATAGGCATGACACAAGTTTGGGACGAGAGCGGCAAGTTCATCCCCGTCACTGTCATCGAAGTAGGGCCGTGCACAGTCATCGCCCATCGCACCGAAGAACGCGACGGCTACAGCGCCGTTCAGCTGGGCTACGGTATTCGTAAACTTAGTAATGTCAGCAAGGCAGTACGCAATCATATCGCTGCAGCCAACTATGACGATCACGCACCGATGTGGATTCGCGAACTGCGCACACCTGCCAATCCCGACGCCGAAGTGGGCAGCCAGCTGCTCGCGGACGTCTTCGCGACAGGCGAGTTTGTAGACGTCACCGGCACGATGAAGGGCCGCGGTTTCCAAGGCGTAGTCAAACGCTACAGATTTGGCGGCGGTCGCGCTAGCCATGGTGGCGGCTGGACACGTCGTCCCGGTTCCATCGGTATGTGTGTCAACCCAGGTAAGGTCTACAAAGGCCGCAAGATGCCAGGGCAGATGGGCAACGTGAAGCGCACCGTGCAGAATTTGCAGGTTGTGCAGGTTCGTAAAGACGACAACGTCATCTTGGTCAAGGGCTCGATCCCGGGTCCAAATGGCCAATGTGTCGTCGTCCGCCAGGCGAAAAAGAAGTAAGGGTAGGAAATAATTATCATGACTACACTACCTGTGATCAACCAGGCCGGAGACTCTGTCGGACAGATCGATGTCCCCCAGTCCTGGGTTGAACAAGAGCGTGGCGAGCAAGCCCTCAAAGACGCTATCGTTGCCCACCTCGGCGCAGTTCGCGCTGGTACGGCCAAAACCAAAGTTCGCAGTGAAGTGCGTGCGACTGGTGCTAAGCCATACCGGCAGAAAGGCACAGGCCGTGCTCGTGCCGGTAGCACCACCAGTCCAATCTGGCGTGGTGGCGGCACCGTATTTGGGCCCATCCCGCGCAGCTTTGGAAAAAAGGTGAACAAGAAAGTCCAGAAGCTCGCATTGCGACGCGCCCTGGGCGATCGCATCGCCGAAGGCGCTGTGAAAGTTCTCGACACCCTCGCGTTCGAAGCACCACGCACCAAAGAAATGACCGCCCTGCTCGGCACCATCGGTGTCAACCAGAATGCGCTCATTCTCACTGGCGAACATGAGTACAACGTTGAGCTGGCCAGCCGCAACCTCCCGAAGGTGAACGCGCTTCCAGAAAGCTTCACTAACGTCTACCAGCTTCTCCTGCACGAGACCGTGATCTTCACGCGTTCCGCGCTCGAACAGCTTGGGGCACGCATTGCTGACTCCGCCCCGCCGAAGGCCGAAGCCACCCCAGCACCTGTTGCAGCCGCACCAGTTGTTGAGGAAATCGCTGAAGCTCCCGTCGAGGAAGTCGTCGAGGAAGTCGTCGAGGAAGCAGCCGAAGCTCCTGTCGTC
>DMTJ01000343.1 GCA_003477185.1 Lentisphaeria bacterium | reverse complement strand
GCCCGCCGCAGCACGGGCACAACGAACTGCTCGTTGGCGCCCTCGCCGCGGAAAAGCTCAATATCCCGGAAGCCGACCTTGCCATCGGCAAGTCGCTCATCGTCGAGGACAACCCTTGGACCATCGTGGGCCGATTTGCCGCGCCAGGGACGGTGATGGATGCGGAGATTTGGACAAGCTACACCGATCTTCAGGTCGCCACGCAGCGCAACAGCCTGTCCTGTATCGTTATGACACTGGATGAGGCAGAGCTGGCCGACCTTGCCGCCTGGACCGCGGTGCGATTGGATTTGGAGCTTGTTGCCATGAGTGAAGGCGAGTATTACGCGTCCCTGCGGCAATTCTACGGACCGGTGCGCGCCATGATCTGGGTGACAGCTTTGCTGATGGCCCTGGCCGGTATTCTTGGCGGGCTCAACACGCTATTTGCAGCCTTTGCGGCGCGAACACGCGAGCTCGGCATGCTGCAAGCGCTCGGCTACTCGCGCGGTGCGATTCTGCTGAGCCTGCTGCAGGAGTCTATGCTGGCTGGAGCCGCAGGCGCCTTGATCGGAGCGCTCATTTCCTACTTTTTATTGCATGGCAACGCTGTACGTTTTTCTATGGGCGTGTTTGAGTTGCAGGTCGACGCGGTCACAGTCTTTATCGGCATGCTCAGCGGTCTCGCGCTTGGCTTTATCGGCGCCCTGCCGCCAGCCTTTCGCTGTCTGCGGGAACCCATTCCCAGCGCCTTGCGCACCTGATTTTTCTTCACCCCAACCCCACCCACAGAGATTCCCATGATGAAAATTCGCCACCTCCTCGCCCTCGCAGTCCTCGCCGCCATTGTCACTGGCTGCGGCAAGAAAGAGTCAGCCGCGACACCTATGCCTGCGGTCAGCCTGATCCCTGAGGCGCTCATTGTCAGCAGCATCGCAGGAACCGCAGTCACGCCAACGGCCGCCAAAATCACGGCCAAAGCCGGGGACGCCATTGTGCTCACCGGGCACATCGCTGGCCGCGCCCAGCCCTTTGTTGCCGGTCGCGCCATCTTCACCTTGGTCGATACGAAATTGCCACAATGTACGGATGGGTGCAGTGCCCCATGGGACCTCTGCTGCGAAGAAGCTGCGGATATCGCAGCCGCTGCCGCCACCGTCCAGGTCGTCGATGCCGAAGGCAACCCGCTAAAGCAGTCCTTAGAAGGTCCACTCAAGCCTGGCCAGACCATCGCCGTGTCCGGCAAAGTAAAGCAAAACGACGGCATAATCTTCGTCATCAGCGCCGACCAGATCGCCGTGTTGAAGTAGTTTTCAGTAATCAGTGGACCGGGAATGAAGCTACCCGGAAGGGGGGATGTCGTATAGCCGGGGTTGTCGCTCCGTGTCAGCCATAGATAGGGCATGGCTTGGCAGCTGCCTTTTTAGTTTTTTCCTTTTTTGCAGAATAACGGGCGAAAACTAGACAGATAGAAAACCTGCTTCAGTGTCTGTTTTTTATGAATACGGAGCTGGCACCAACTGCTAGTTCCAATGATCCACAGAGTTTGCAATAGAATCCCCCGTTGGGCACGATGACAGATCCTACAGACGCACCGGCTGACTACCGATTTCAGGTCAATCTGAAGGACCTAATCGGGATCTTATCACACCATCTCTACTCTACCCACGACGTGTTTCTGCGTGAACTCACGCAGAACTGCTGCGACGCCATCAGCGCCCGACGGCGCGTCGACGCAGAGTTCGAGCCTCTGATTGAATTCGAACTGCTCGAGGGAGGCGACACGCCGACGTTGCTGGTGGCGGACAATGGCTGCGGCCTAACCGCAGAGGAGATTCACGAGTTTCTGGCCACGATCGGAACCAGCAGCAAGCGGGAAGAAGCAGATTTCATCACGACACGGGCAGACTTTATTGGCCAGTTTGGTATCGGTCTTCTGTCCACCTTCATGGTGTGTGACGAGATCGTGCTGCTGACGCGCTCGCACAAGAGCGAGCAAGCTTATGAGTGGCGTGGGCACAGTGATGGCACCTATACACTCACGGAAAGCGACGCCGATCTCACGGTCGGCACGCGCGTGTTTCTCCGTGCGTCTGCGGACTCCGCAGATTTGTTCACTGGCGATCAGATCCTAGAACGTTTACGCCACTATTGCAACTACCTGCCAACCCCCATCTTCCTCACCTGGGCTGACACACGGAAGCAAGTGAATGAGGTGGCGCCCTGGTCGCGTACATGCCCTGCTGCAGATAGCGAAGCGGCGGCTGTCAAGCTGGCACAGCGTTGCTTTGGCGAGGGGCAGATTCTCGATGTGTTTGCCATTGAAGGGGACTATGTCAGCGGCCACGCCTTCCTGATGCCCTTTCATATGATCGGCGGTGCCCGGCGTAACGCGGTATACATCCGCAATATGTTCATTGGCGCGAATCTAAATGACCTGATGCCTGATTGGGCCTGCCTGTTTGCGATCGTGCTTAACAGCGATCACCTGACGCCCTCAGCATCCCGTGAGGCGCTCTACGGTGACGAGCACCTCGCCGCTGCCCGCGAGGAGATCGAGCGCGCACTCAACGTCTACCTGCGCCGGCTCGCCAGCGATCGCCCCGCGGTCTTGACCGAGTTGATTCTGCAATACGAGCCACTGCTAAAGAATCTGGCCGCTCAAAATGATCACTTCCTGCAGTGTATCTTTGGCGTTCTTACTTTCGAGACCAGTCGCGGTCGCCTGCCATTGAGCGAGGTGCTGGCCGATCCCGGCGGGGCTTCCTTCGTCACGGACGTGGATGAGTTTCATAAGCTGGTGCCAATCGCCTCGGCCTCTGGCCACGTCGTGATCAACGCTGGCTACGCTTTCGAGCCCGTCCTGATGAGCAAGCTTCATCTCCTGCATGGCCCCAAACTGCGCCCGATGGACAGCGCAGCGCTGCTCGCCTGCCTCAAGGAAGTGAACGATCCAGAAGCCGCCGAGTGGGCGGAAACGCACGACCTACTCTCCCGCGTGCTGCGTATCTACGGCGTCCGCCCGCGTCTGGTGCGCTTTCAGCCAGACACCATCCCGATGCTCTATTTCCAGGGCGAGGCGCAACGGGAGGCACGGCGCATGCAGCACTTTGAGGAACAGGCGGATGACCTTTTCCAAAGCGTCCTGTCCGAATTGTCGCTTCCGCCAGATCCTAACGAACTGCTGGTGAACGTCGAGAATCCTCTAATTCAGAACCTGCAAGCCTGTGGTGACACGGGCTTTGCCGAATCGGTGGCCAAGCTGCTCTATGTCCAATCCCTACTGCTGGGGCGATATCCTCTAGGCCATCAGGAGTTGCTGCTTCTAAACGAGAACGTCGGTGCGTTGCTGCAGCGAACCTTGCTGGGAGACTGAACCAATGAGAAGCTCTGTGGATTTCGAACTGGAGGCCGAGAGCCTGCCCGACGGGATTGAGAAGGGCCGCCTGCTGGAGCGCGCCGCGGAGCTCTCCGAGCTGGATGGCGACACCTCCCGGGCCTTCGCCCTGCGCTACGCTATGCTAAGGGCGCAATATGGCTGCGCCGCAGACGAAAAGGTAATTGGTATCTTTTCTTGGATGGCGCGCACGATCGACCGCGAGCCCGAAGTTCGCGCCCAGTGGACAGACTCATTCATGTGGCTCTACAAGTGGGTTTTGAATTCCTGTCAGCGGTTGAGTGCTATCCCGCGAGGAAAAATAGAGGCACTGCATGGCGACTATGAGCGGCGCGTGAGGGCGCTCGGCTACAGCCTGTATAGCGTCTACCAGCAGCGTATGGACCTTGCCTGCTACTTCGGCGAGCTGGACCAAGCAGAGGACTACTGGCGCCAGATGCGAACGCACAGCCGCGATGATCACTGCGACTGTGAGGCATGCGTGCCGAGCAATGTTTCCACCCTGCTCAGGAAGTTGGGACGTCACGACGAGGCATGGCACCAGTACGACCGCGTGATCTGCGGGGAGCTATCGTGCGACCAAGTCCCGAGCGTGTCCTGGCCGAGGCTGGCGGTGCTGGCCTTAAACGCTGGAGACGAATCGCACGCTGCACTTTACGCGAATGCTTGGTCTGAAACTCTCACCAGGGTCGAGATTACTTACACGCTTGAGGATTTGATTCACTATATGTGGCGCCGTGGGCTCTGGGGCGATTTCCGTCACTACCTGCGCGTGCACGCCAATCCTACGTTCTTTTCGGTCATGAACCAAGTACCGATCTGGCGGGAGTTGGATGCGGCGCTGGTTCGCTTTGCGCCGCACTTCGCCGAGACTGAATTTCTAGGCCCGATGCGCATCACGGACTCCTTCACTGTGAGTACCTGGGCAGAGTTGGCTGCGAAGGCACACGCGACTGTCGCCGAGGAAGACACGCGCTTTGACCGACGCAATCGTACGCCACACTTTTGCGAGCAGCATCAAGCCAGGCTCGAGCGGGCAGAATCACTGCAGAGCGAGCCAGTCCATTCGGAGTTGACCACGGCTGCCAGCAGCCGCGACAGCGTGGCGTCAGCGGAGGAAGATGTCCGCTCAGAAAGTTTTGCGGAGTTCGCACAACGGTTTCGTGATGAGATCGAGTCATGCTACGGGTGGGAAGACGAGCGCCAGGCCCTGGCTGGTCTTGATGCTTTGGCATTGCTCGAGATTGTCCGGGACGGAGAAGCGGATGCCCGCAGCTACGCGGCGCTGCGGGAGCTTGCCGAGCACTACGCCGACTCCGTTGAGTGCGTCGCCGCGACCGCCCATCAGATCTACAATGACTGGCGTCCGTTCATGGCGCGCGCGGTTCTGCATTATCGGGAGGACGTAAAGGGGCTGGATATGCTGCTGCCGGAAGTCCTGCGCTGGCCTTCGGATCTCACAGACTACCTGTTGCGACGCCTAGTGGAGCTAACTGCGGGAGCGGCCCGGAGCCGCTACGTATTGCGCACAGCGGAGATTGCCGCCCAACGTTACGAGGATGAGCAGGCCCTGGCATTGGTCGAGCAAGTTGAGAAGGCCCCGCCCACTGCGCTAGAAGACCAGTTCGCCCTCGGGCAACTGCTCAATCATCTGGGCGCACCTGAGCGCGCGCTTGACCTGTGGCCCAGCATTCTTGAGCAAACCAGCGGGGAGATGTACCGCGAGGCGCTATTGGGCTCTGCCTATACCTATCACCAGTTGCAGGACTACGCCGCTGCGGAGGACACCTACCGGACATGCCTTGGCATGTTTGAAGAGCCCCCGGTGAATCTGCTGCTGGCGCTGACTGCTAGCATTCGGCAACAGGACCGCCCAGGCGACGCTTTGCCCTTCGCCAAGCGAGCGCTCGAGGCGTCCGATTGGGAAACAGGGGCGTTCCTCGAAATTGGTCATTGCCAGTTCGATCTTGCGGAGTTCGCAGAAGCTGCCAGAAACTATGCGGAGGTATACCAATTCGACGACTCCTTGGAGATTGCCGAACGCTATGCATTGGCATTGCGCTATGCGGAAGACTACGCTGAGGCGGCGACCGTCTTTCGTACCTGTCTCACGATGGCAGAGGAGGAGGAAGAACCGATGGAGGCGTTTCAGTTCGGCCTGGCATTCTGCATGATCGCTGCCAGACCATCGCCCACTGGTCGCAGGATGATGCGCGAGCTTATCTTGGGGGAGGGAGAGTTTGCTGCCGATGCGTTCTCAGCGCTGAAAGAGGATGTCTGTGAGCGCGATGGTGTGGCCAGTTGGTCCCGTGTGGTCGCTCTTTTGCTGAAACGGATGCCGAACAGCACCAAGGTCATCACCGAGCGTGCATGGTGTCTGCACACAGCCGGCAAAATCCGCGATGCCCATACGCTCCTCGAGGCCCATCGCGATGATGACCAGTGCTTGGCTCAGCTGGCGATGCTGCAGACCGATCGGGACGCCGCGTTGGACTTGCTTCCGCTAGACCGCGTGGCCGGATCCCCGTGGTTGCTGTTCGTGCGCTGGGATCAGCTCGCTGCGCTCGAGCGCTGGGCTGAAGCCGAGCAGACGCTTCACGAAGTCGCAGAATTGCTTGGCGAGGTGCCATCTGTCGCCATCCGTCGGGCGGACCAACACGTAGCCCAGGAGGAGTACGCCAAAGCCGATGCAATTCTAGACGAGCAGTTCGAGAGGCTACAAGACCTGCGCATCCTCGAGCGACGCCTTGTTACGCTCGAGGCCCTCGGCGATACCGAGCAACTTGCCGCGGTCCGCAACATCCTGGATGCGGCGAATCTGGAAGAACCGGCGGAATAGCGGTGAACAGAATTACCGCTGCTATCGGTAGCGTGTTGCGGCGCTTTACCCGCACCGCCTGGGGCAGAGGGGGAAAACCACGGAGGCACTAAGGCACGGAGAGGAAGGATTCTGGTCTGTTATTTAATGCCTGCAACTCTACCTCCGTGTCTCCGGACCTCCGTGGTTAATTTCGGTCAAGCGCCCGCTACTGATCTTTCGGGTATAGTCATCGAGCCAGGAAAAACACGCCACAGGTACAGTAGGGAAAGACCTTGCTGGTTTGCTAAAAAGGAGTGCGCCGGGCGTCAGCTGGCGTCCTTGCTTGCATGAATAGAGAATTTGCCGCGCTTATCGGTATGTTGCCGCGCGGTAGCCACAACCCAGGTCGATCGGAGATATAGATGAAACAGAGAATGCAATGCGTTGCCAAAATCGTTCTGGGCTTGTGCCTCTGCGGTGGAACTGCCTTTCAAGCGAGTGCCGAACCTACCGACGCAGCGAAGGCAGCGAGGAAAGCAAAGCGCGCGCAGGCGGCGAAGATGCCGGCGAAGAAGAAGCCGAGGTATCTGGAGACGGGGGGAGAACGCAAGCTGAATGTTGTCTATAAGACAGTCGGCAAGCGCGAGCTGCAACTGGACCTCTATTATCCCACGGCAAAGCAGGGCGAGACCACCCCCGTGATCTTTTACACGCACGGTGGCGGCTGGGCAGCTGGCTCGCGCTTCGGCGCAGCGAATGCTTCCTTTGGCGTGATCCACAAGAAATTAATCAGCGAAGGGTTTGCCGTCGTATCGATCGGGTACCGGCTGGCGAGAAAGGAGAGCGGTGTGGCGATTCGCGACTGCGTAATCGACGCCAAGGATGCCATGCGCTACATCGCCAAGAACAGCGATTCGCTGGGGCTCGACCCCAATCGTTTCTTCATGTTTGGCGACTCCGCAGGTGGGCAGATGGCCCAGATGCTGCTGCTGGCATCGCCTAAGAGCTTGCCGGGTGCGCCGGCGCTTGCCGATGCGTCCTACAAGACAGTAGCTGCTGTCTCTTGGTATGGCCCCTGCGACTTCGAGAAGACCAGCCTTTTCAACCACGACGACCGGGAAAATTTCCGGGATCGCTTCGGGCCACGTATCCTCAACAGCGACCCAAAAGTTGGCACGGAGAAGAAGCTGGCGCTCTATCGCGAGATGAGCCCGATCAATTATCTGAGGACAGACAGCCCACCCTTGTTGATGATTCAAGGCGATAAGGACACCACCATCCCGGTGAAGCACGCCTATTACATGCAGGAGAAGGCCAAGGAGTTGAAGGCCCCCGTCGAGGTCATGATCATCAAGAATGCAGGGCACAACTGGCGCAAGGTTGAGGCCGATATCGCTCCGACCCGGAACGAGATTATCGAGGCAACGGTGCAGTTCTACCTGCATCACGCTGGAAAGATTAGCACCGCACCCGCAGAATAATCGACACCCCATCCGGAGAGAGATCGTGCCTCTACTTCAAGGGCGATGGCACACACCGGAGCAAGATCGGCATCACCCCGCAGCGCTCAAAGGGCGTGGCGGGCAGCTGTGACCCCGCCGGCAAGGTACTGAGCGTGGTCACGTGCCATGTGCAGGATGCTGCCAATGGCTTCGTGAACTCCATGTGAGAGCACCAAGGCAAGCCCTGTCGTGTGGGGACTTGATCAATCTCTACAACGATGGCTCACCGGGCCCCACAAAGCCACCATTATGCCCGAGGCGGTCAACACCGCGCTGCATCAGTGGCTACAGGACGAGGCCAACGTGCGTATACACCGCACCACAAACAAGCGCCCAGTCGACATGTTTGAGGAGGAAAAGCCAGCGCTACAACCACTTCCGGGCATCTCCCAGCCGTGCTGTGCGGTCGATCGTAGCGTCAGCAACAGTTGCTGTCGAATCACCGTCGGCGACAACTACTACAGCATCCCAGCTGCCTACGCTTCGTAGCGGCTGATCTTGCAGCGCGGAGTCGATCGCATTTGTGTAAGAACCACCGAGGACGTCTTCGTCGCCGAACATATCCGCGGCTTCGCTCGCAAGCGCCCAGTCATCGATCCGCAGCACGAGAAACAGATCGAAGACCTCACCAGCCGCGCCCGCCATAACCGGCAGGTTACCCTCTTCCTGCAACTCGGTAGCAGCGCATTCTCCTACCTGGACGGGCGCGAGGAGAAGCGCGTAAACTACCCGAGCCACATCCGGCGCATCAATGACGTTATTGCCACCTTTGGCTACGATCAGGTTGCTCGTGCCTTGGCTGATACACGGGAAAACGGTGCCTGTGGCGCTGACCACATCCACAACCTACATGGTTTGCGTCTGCGCAAAAAACAGCAAGAAGCAGGTGGGCCCTTACATCTCACCAGAAAAGCCGACCTGCTCCATATCGAGTTTCCCCCGGCCAAACTCAAGCTCTACGATCAGGACACACAGCTATGACCGAACGCCTCCGGGCCACGATTAAGGAACTCAACCCCAGCTAGATCGCTGATAACCTCGACATCGAAACTGCCGAAGCCATCCGGCTCTCACGTCCGGCCCATGACCTCATCGAGCAGCTTTTCGAAGGCCCACTAGCTTATCGTCACAACCGCAGCGTCGAGCGCCGCATGCGTCAGGCCAAACTATCGCGGCGCAGGAGCTTGACTGACTTCGACTTCTACTGGCCATCGGTCATCAATGCCGACCAAGTTCGCGCGTTGTTCACCTTAGGCTTCCTGCGTGATGCAGACCAACATCGTCTTCATTGGCACCGTTGGCTTAGGGAAGACTCATCTTGCCTGCGCCCTCATCGCTAAAGCCTGCGAAAAGCGTAAGAACGCGTTGTTCAACCCATCAGTGAGCATGATCAACGAGTTCATCGACGCTCGTAAATACGGTACGTTATCCAAAGCCATCAAGCGCTCCCTACGCTGCGATCTATTGGCCATCTACAAACCTGGTTAATTACCCATGGACAAACTCATTGCCGAGCTGGTATTTCGGGTTCTTGCAGGTCGTTACGAACGCGGCTCCACCATCATCACAATCAACCGTGTCTGCAAGGACTGGACCGTGACTTTTGCAGGTGACAGTGCAATGACGGCCGCCGTCCCAGACCGCATTGTCTATCATTGCCATACCGTTGTTATTGAGGAGTAGAGCTACAGAATGAAAGACCGCGTAAGCTAGCTAAGGGCTCACGGTGGCCGCATCGCAGCCCCTTCCTTTTTGGTGGGGCCAGCATTTATGCCGCTACTGAGGCCACCTCGGCATCTTCCGGAAGTCGTTTAGCATCGCCTCTTGACCTTGTGAGATGACCTCCGGTGTCGGATGTACGAGAGGGCATCCTTTTACGGCGATGCCCTTGCCGTAGACGTACCTTTCCAGTTGGACTAAAATCCCCGAGGCGATCAAGTCTTTCAGCGGCGATAGGACCGTGACCTCGGTCTCCGCCAGATTGAGAGTTCGCAGCGAAGCAAGGCCTGTGAAACAGGCAACAGATATTAGCTTGGAGTTGGCGCGGAGGTCGAGAGTGGGGATTATTATCAGGACCCAGGCGATTGCCCAGGCACACTCGTTATCAATCTGGCAACGCCAGAGGATAAGCGAGCGCAGCCGTTTGAGAGGCTTTAGCTTCTCTGCGACGTCCTCGCAAGTTTCCTTGAGTTGGCTAACCTGCTTTGCTCGTAGTTCAGGCTGCCACTCCGGCGGCGAGGGTGAGAGCCACCTGTCATGCCCGAGTAGAGCAAAGTCTTCTCGCCCTTCATCGCGGACCCGGGCAATGATATCGTCCAGTTGCTAGTGCGTAATCCGCGGCAGCGTATCCTCTCTGGCCATCCTTCTGACTCTCGTATGTATACTCTTTATCTAGGCTGCTTCGGGGCCGTATGGCGGCGCACATTTTATGCGTTCATGTGCAGTGAAATAAGAGGCAAATGCCGAAGATGAAGGCACTGACGGAAAGTTTTGCGAATTTCTCGCTATACTGCTCGGAGTGACAGCTCGGCGCGAGCTGGCGGGGGGGCTTAGTCAGCGACGGGAGTCGCGTGGAACGCTGTGAAGACCCGGCGGAAGAACGGCACTGCCGTGCCTGACTACGAACAACGAAATCGTCCAAGGGACGATTGGATCAG
>DMTJ01000358.1 GCA_003477185.1 Lentisphaeria bacterium | reverse complement strand
TGCCACGGAAATTTCCCGCAGCACACGCGAAGACCACATTCGCGGCCAAGATCTGCTGCTGGGTATTCGCGACCTAGCGGTCCGCCAATTCGGCCCCATGACCAAACCACTATTGAGTGAGTGGGGCATTCATGAGAGCATCGACTTCGGCCACATCGTCTTTTTGCTCGTCCAGCATAAGCTGCTGCGAGCTAGCAAGCAGGATTCGCTCGATGATTTCGCAGACGGCCTGGATTTTCACGAGGCTTTCGTCAAGGATTTTGAACCAGAGGGGAAGGTAGTCGAGCTGCCGACAATCGCATGAAAATTTTGGGTTTGGTCATCATGCTGCAAGTTTCTATGTTCAGCACATTTGCTGGCGACTTTGCTCTCGGGGTAGATGTCTTTCTGCGGGGCTACACGCAGTTAGTACAAGGCAAGAAAGTAGGCCTGATCACCAATCAGACCGGCAAGAACGCTGCTGGCCAGACCACCATCGATCTGCTCTATGCCCATCCGGACGTGAATCTTGTCGCGCTGTTCTCCCCCGAGCATGGCATCCGTGGTGTCGTAGAAGCTGGCGAGCACGTCGACGACGGAAAAGACTCCGGCACCGGCCTGCCCATCCATTCCCTCTATGGCGGCAGCCATCGTCCAGACGCCAAGGTGCTGGCCCAACTCGATGTCCTGATTTACGACATCCAAGACGTGGGCAGCCGCGCCTATACCTACATCTGGACCCTGGCCGAGGCACTTGCCGCAGCGGGCGAACAGCATAAGACCGTGATCGTCCTGGACCGGCCCAACCCGCTGGCTGGCGGCGTGATCGACGGCCCCGTCACCCATGACGGCTGGGACTCATTCCTCGGTCTCTATCCGATCCCACGCGTCTACGGCACCACCCCCGGCGAAATTGGCCGCTACTTCAATGCCGTCCACAAACTCAACTGTCGGCTCATCGTCATTCCTATGGCTGGCTATCGACGCTCCATGACTTACGATCAGACCGGTCTGAACTGGATCGGCCCGAGCCCCAATATTCCCTCTGTGAACTCGGCCATCTGCTTCGCTGCCACCGGCACCATTGGCACGCTTGGAAACATGAACATCGGAATCGGCACTCGCTATCCCTTTCAGCTTGTCGGTGCCCCATGGCTCGATGCCCAGAAGTCTGCCGAAATCCTCAACAAGGCCAATCTTCCCGGCATAAAGTTTCTGCCCACCGAGTTCACCATGCCCACCGGTCCCTGGAAGGGCGAAGTCACCCGCGCAATTTTCCTCGGGGTTAGCGATGTTCGCAAGTTTCTGCCGTCCACCACCGAGTACGTGGTCTTGGACCACCTGCAGCGCTACTATCCAAGCCGCTTCAAATGGAATCCGGAGAAGTTTCGCGCCTTCGACGTCGCCATGGGCACCGACCGGGTCCGCAAGTGGTTGATGGCCGAGCAGGCCCCGCGGACCATGCTGAAAGCCTGGACACGCAATCAGCGCCTGTATCGTGGCGCGATCGACACCTACCGCATTTACCAAGATTGAGCGACGCCCCCGAGCCACTGCCAGTCCAGATCGAGCGCCTCGCCGAAGATGGTCAGGGCATCGCCACTGTGGACGGTCGCGAGGTTCATGTGCGCGACGCCGTTCCCGGCGATCTCGTCACCCTCAGCGCAGTGCGCAAGCGCCGCAAACGCCGCCGTGAAAGCAGCATTGACGAATTACACACGGCTGGCGACGACCGCGCCACGCCACGCTGCGCGCACACCACCGATTGCGGCGGCTGCCGCCTGCAGCACGTAGCCTACGAAGCACAGCTCCGGTTCAAGGAGTGCGAACTCCGCAATCGCCTCGAGCCGCTATTTGGCCAGGACCAACCCGAATGGCGCACTATCCTCGGCTGCGACAATCCCTTCGAGTACCGCAACAAGCTCGAGTTCAGCTTCTGCGATCAGCGCTGGCTCTCCCAGCAGGACATCGACTCAGACGCCACCTTTACCCGGCTTCCAGCTGCCGGCTTTCATCCACAGGGGCAGTTCGCCAAGATTCTCCATCTCGACCGCTGCCATCTCATGCCCGCTGTAGCCGACTCGCTCCGCCTGCAGATGTACGACTACGCGATCGCGCACGAGCTCCCGTTCTACAACGTTCGCGAGAAGCACGGGATCATGCGGAACCTGATTGTGCGCCAGACCACACGCGGCGAGACTATGGCCATCGCCTCGTTTGGCGAAGACCACCCTGCCCTCGCTGGCTTGCTGGACCAGCTCGCCGCCACCGAAGGCGTCACCTCCGTACACAAGGTGATCAATCCCAAGGGCAACGACAGCATCTACGATCTGCCCCTGGAGCACACCCACGGTGAGCCGTCCATCCTCGAAGACCTCGGCGGCTCCGTCCTCTGCGTCCGGCCCAAGTCCTTTCTCCAGCCCAATTCTCGCCAGGCCCGCATCCTCTACGACGTAATTGCGGAATTCGCAAAACTCGAGGGGCACGAGAAAGTGCTGGATCTCTACTCCGGGATTGGCTCGATCAGTCTGATGATTGCCCGCCAGGCCGGGCATGTACACGGCATCGAAGAAGTCCCAGACGCGGTCCGCGACGCAAACGAGAACGCGGCCCGCAACGAGATCGAGAACATCTCATTTGCCACCGCCAAGGTCGAAAGCGTGTTGGCAGATCATACTGACAACGTAGACCTTGTAATCTGCGATCCGCCCCGTGCCGGCATCCATCCCGCGGCCATTCGCGCCATGATACAGTTCGCCGCTCCGCGCATCATCTACGTGAGCTGCAACCCCAAATCACTTGCGCGCGACCTGCAGGCCCTATCCCTGCACTATCGCTGCGTACGCGTTCAGCCCGTCGATATGTTCCCCCACACGCTGCACCTCGAGACCGTCGTCGAGCTGGTGAAGCGCGAGCTTACCTGACGGCCCAACGCAGCCATTTCTAGCGTCGCGTTGATTTGACCGGCCTATTCACCTCTGCCCTTGTCCGCGACGACTCAACACTAGGAGGATCCCCGGCGTGACCTCAAATGTTGGCATCGGCATGCTTTACGGCTTTGGTGCGGCCATGGCCATCTCCGTGAGCTACATCCTCTCGCGGACCTTTGTGCGCCAGCCGGCTCGCTCGCCCCTGCAACTACTTATCCTCGCCCATGTAATCATGGGTATCTTCTCCCTCGCCCTGCTGCCGTGGACCTGGTCTGTGCCAGTTGGTGGCTGGGCCAGCGCTTGGCTCGCGGCCACCAGCGCTGCCCTCTTCTACCTGGCCGCGCAAGCGCTGCTGTTCTATATCCTGCGGGAAACTAGCGCGAGTAACATTGCGCCCCTACTGGGCTTGAAGATTGGGATCGCGGCGCTGATCGGCCTGGCACTCGGCAACACGCTTACCGGCCAGCAGTGGCTGGCGGTACTACTCACCCTAGTAGCTGCACTCCTTCTACGCAACAGCGCCGAAGGCGTCACCCTGCGGCTGATAGGCCTAGCCCTGGCGACCTGTGGACTCTACTGCGGATCCGACTACAGCATCGGTGCGGTTATGGAGGCCTTTGGGGCTGCCCCGAACATCCGAACCGTCCTTTTCGCGGTCACTCTCCCCTACTTGGTCTGTGGGGCCCTTGCCTGTGCGGGGTTTGGGATCATTCGTCGCGCCACCAAGCGCGAGTGGCACCATGCGCTCGCCTATGCCAGTGCTTGGTACGCCGGCATGATTGGCCTCTTCGGCGCCATCAGCTACATCGGCGTGGTCTTTGGCATCATGATGCAGTCCACCCGCGGCATCATCACGGTCCTACTCGGAATCGTGCTCGTGGCTGTAGGAGTTGCCGCCGACGAGGGTACGCCCAGCGTCCAGACACGCTGCCGACAACTCATCGCCGCGGTTCTCATGATCACAGCCATCGCCCTCTACCAGAGCGGCCTCACACCTGCCTGAGCGCGCAGTAGGACGAGTCTCCGTGCTCGTCACTCCATCGGTTTTTGGTCAGGCACGGGAGAGCCGTTCTTCCGGCAGCAGCAATCCTTGCCGCTGCACCCTACGCTTCAGGCGGGAAATTATAGCCCGAGTTCTCGTTTTTTGGCGGATCCATCATCAGCTCTGCGCCTTTCAGCAGGCGGCAAAACTGCTTCTTGGTCACGGTTTGGCGCTTGCCGTCCCGGGACGCAAGATCCTCCATTTCCTTGTATGTCACAGACAGGCGTTCCAGCTGCACGATGCAGAGGTAGTACTCGTCCTTCTTCCAGATCTGGTTTTGATGTAATCTCATGTGAGTCAGGCGATCCTGTTTCTTTCGGGTAACGTGGTAAAGCTGTCGATACGAGACACGACAAAGCGAAAGGTGCAAGTCGGACACACCGACTGGTGTGAAGGGTAAAGGGCGAAGGCGGAAAGTCTCACCTCATGTCGGCAGGCAATGCCTGCCCTTTCACACTTCTCCCTTCTCACCTAAAACTTCCCCTAGGTGCCTCGTTGAGAGCATTGCCAAGGAAGCCAGGCAAGCCAGTGCGTCCGCGTCGTCCCCAGTTGCCAAAGCAACTCGCATGACGATGTTTTGAGGCGCGATGATAGTGCGGATAGTGCCAGAACAGCGTGTCGCGCGGAAGGCTGTCCGACGCACCTGTCAGCAGCTGCACGATACTGACGCCATCTTTGTCCTCGTCCGCCCTTGGGGGCAGCCCAGCCATCTCCAAGATCGGCGGGTAAAATCCGTCCTGATGAACAACTCATCGCAGGTCGATCCCGGAGCGGTCCGCCCGGGCCAGCGGACAATCAACGGCTCGCGAACGCCCTCCTCGTGCGAGCCCCCCTTGAATCCCTTCAGCCCTCCCGTGCTCTGATCTTTATCGCCAGTCATAATCACCAACGTGTGGTCGGCAATCCCCAGTTCATCCGGTTTCTCGAGAATGCGCCCAACGCTCTGATCGAGGCTTTCAACCATGCCCGCGCGCTTTGGCTCGAAGTGCTCGTTTTTGCCGTTGGCAAAGGTTCCAAGCTTAGCCTTGTACTTGGCCTTCAACGCAGGTGGACAAATAATCGGCCCGTGAAGCGTATAATACGAGAAATAGAGGAAGAGTGTCTGGCGCGCATCGCGCGCATCCAGGGAACTGATGGAGGCACCGCTCAGTTTATCCGTCAGGCGATCACCGGGCTCCCTGTCATCCAGGTTCGGCATACCGAACGGCGAAAAAAACTACATGGGCCCTTCGGCTGCCCCCATTCACGGCCGCCGATATTCAGATCAAACTCGTGACTTGTGGGGGTACGCTGCTCGAAGTCTGGCTCCTCAATCGACATCAGGTGCCATTTCCCCAGAAATGCATTCGCATATCCTGCCTCTTTTAACGCTTCCGGCAAAAGAATCCGCTGTTGTTCGAGCTTCGTTGTCCACTTCGACACCGCGAGTTTGGCGCAAGGCCTTCTATACCCGACGATCCAATCCGTCAGCTGCAGCCGTGCCGGATAGCGCCTGCTCAGAATCGCGGCCCGACTGGGCGAGCATTCTGCATGCCCGCCCGATCTCGACCCTCATGACCAATCCCATGACGTGGCACGCCCATGAGATGGGCCTTGGCTATTCGATGGCCGTGATCGCGTGCTTTCTACTCACCGCAGTGCGCAACTGGCACGGCCGGGAAACCTGCACCGGTTGGCCACTCACTGGTCTTGCTGCGCTTTGGCTGACTACCCGCTTTGTTTGGCTGCAACTTGGCCTTCTCCCTGGGTCCCCCCGGCAGCAATCATGCCGGGCTGCACCTGATCATCGCCCTCATTATCGTCATGCCCAGTCGGGTCCTTACGTTCTTCAGCAAGGGAATTTCTGACTACTCCCGTAAAGCGCTGGCCACTGCTCGAGCGGCTCCCTGCCCCGGTCCTGTTTGCCTGCTGGATTTGCGAAGTTCGCAACCTGTCCAAGACGGCGGCTATCCTAGCTGGGCTGCTCTGCCTCATGCTGCGCGTTACTCGGCTTCCTACTCGTATTCACCGTGCCACTCTGGCAAGCGAGCGTAGACGCCAAGCCTCGCTGATCCCACACAGGCCTGTTGACTTGTCGGAAGACGCGGGTTGTGTAGTGTCCGCCCATGGCTATTCTGCAACAGATTCTCGGCGCGATTCAAAGACGCGACAGCTCGCTCAGCCTGCCAATTGCAAACTCCGCAACCTCGGCCAGTAGGTTCCGCGAATTCGGCTTCGCCCTTCGCGGTGCACTGGCCAAGCCGCAGGGCAATGTCTTTTTTTCTCCGGTCGGCATCAGCCTCTGCCTAAGCATGTTGATCCCCGCAGCCCGTGGCCGTACGCGCGACGAACTCCGTATCGTTCTAGGTGTATCCACAGCTGATTGGGATGCCTTGGGGGGCCAGCTTGCAGAGTTAGCAAAGGACGGCGTGCTCGCGCTCACAAATGGACTCTTCGCCCAGAGCGGGACCTCATTTCTGCCAGACTTCGAGGCGGGCTTGGGCCGATCGTTGGGCGCAAGCCCGCAAGTCTTGGATTTCCACGAACAACCGCAGGAGAGCACCCAGCAACTGAACCACTGGTGTGCCAGCGAGACCGGGGGCTTAATCGAGCAGATCACAGAACGTGAATGTCTCTCAAACGCACGGCTGGTACTGGCAAATGCAACCTGTTTTCACGGAGACTGGGACCGGCCGTTTCGCAAACGCTCCACTCGCTGGGAGACCTTTCGAGGCAGCAAGAAGAGCAAGGTCCAGATGATGCGTCAGACCCTGACAGCCCGCTACGCCAAAAACGCGGACTTCGCAGCGGTCGACCTTCCTTACTATAGCGGGCACCGGATGCTGATCGTGCTGCCAGAGCCTGATAAAACGGAAGAGGTTTTCGCGGCTTTCGACGCAAAGGCCTTCGACGCGGTGTTTGGCACGTTCTCGAATCGGCTGGTGGATCTAACGCTTCCTCGCTTCACCATGGACGAAGAGACGGCGGATCTCGCCCAGGCCCTGGAGAAGTTGGGCATCCGTAAGGCGTTTGCGGAGTCCGCAGATCTGTCCGGAGGGACGACCGGGACGTTGGTAAGCCACGTCCTTCATCGTTCGCACCTGCACGTCACCGAGCAAGGGACGGAAGAAGCGGCGGTCGCGGCAACCGTAAGGCGCAAAGCCAACCCACGAGGACGTGATCTAAATCCCATAGACTTTCGGGTCGGCCACCCCTTTCTGTTTGTGGTCTGCGCACCGCGCACACGCACCCCGGTATTTATCGGGCAAGTCCGAAATTTGCCGTCCGGCTACTAATCGTTCCGACTTTTTGGCCCAGGCCCAGGCAGGCTGCGGTTTTCCTTACTGGCTCGACTTCTTCCTTCAGTGATCGTGACCTTCGTGCCCGAGATCGACGAGGTAGGACTTGCCTGCAATCTTGATCGATATGCCTCCCTCTATTTCACCTTTCAGGTGAGGACTCTGGGCTGAGAACTCGTCACTGAGCCCGTCCTTATCCGGAGCAACGGCGACCGTCTTCACTTGCTTGCGCCCACTCTTCAGCTGCAGGTTTAGCCGAGGCGCCTTGGCGATCTTTAGCCCCTTGTGGGTCTCTTCACTCAAAACGTGCAACACAATTGTGCCCGCCTTCTCGTCATGGATCAGTTCTATTTCAGCGACTCCGTTGCCGACCTCCAAGGTCACTGCGTCCCCGTGCTCATGGCTGGCGTGCTCGGCGTGGTCGTGCCCCTCATGGCCGTCCTTGGCCAGCGCAGATGTTGATAGACAAAGTGCCGAAACGGCGAGAATAAGTGATGCGGTTGTGGTTTTCATGAGAATCTCCTTCTGGTGTTATTGGGTTAGGTGAGAATACTTTCTTGGCGCGATACTTCGGGGTCTGCTGCTCGGGATGCTGCTTTTCGACCAAAGCGGTAGAAAACGGCAGGCCGCACAATGAAGTCCAAGAGTGTACTCGAAATCAGGCCGCCAATAATAACGGTTGCGACTGGGTATAGGATCTCTTTGCCCGGTTGACCTGGGGCGAGCGCCAGCGGGATCAGGGCGATTCCACTGGTGAGTGCCGTCATCATGACCGGGACCATTCGCTCTTGCCCGGCGAGCACAATGACGTCGGGGCCAAAGGGCTTTCCTTCGGCTTTCATGAGATGAATGTAATGATCCAGTAGCAAAATGGCATTGCGCGCAGCGATCCCGCCGAGCGAGATCAGACCTACGAGGGTCGCGACCGACAGCGTTTGGTGCGTTATGATGACGAACGCGACTGCGCCGACGAACGCCATGGGGATGCTGGCCATCACCTGCAGGCTCAGGTTCAGCGAACCAAAGTGCATATACAGGATGAGGATCATGCACAGGAACGAGAGAACACTCAGGACGAGAATTCGCTTGGTAGCCTCCTGCTGCGCTTCAAACTGGCCGCTTATCTTGAGCGAGTAGCCACCTTTCTTAGCGAGGTCCTGGCGCACGGGCTCAAGGGCGCGATCCACGTCGGCCACGACTTCTCCCAGGGAGCGGCCAGCAACGTTGTGCTGGACGACAATGCGCCGCCCCACATTCTCGTGCTTGATATTGTTAGAGGTCATCGTCTGCTGCACCGCAGCCACATCCCCCAACCGGATCAGCTTGCCGTTGTGCTTGCGGATGTAGAGATTTTCGAGATCCTGCAACGACCGCCGATTCGCCTCCTTCAAGCGCAGCACGATTGGATAGGCATAGCGGCCATCGACCAAACGCGATATAGCCTCACCGCCAAGCGACAGCTCGACCGTGTCGCCAACGTCTTCGACGGCGAGTCCGTGGCGCGCCAGAAGTTCACGATTTGGCACAATGGCGATGTTTGGCACGAGTACCTGGGGTTCAACCATCAGGTCCTTTACGCCATCGATTTCCTTCAGGCGGCCCTCCACGTCTTTGGCAACCGTGCGCAGCGTCTCCAGATCAGGGCCGTATATCTTAACTGCCACCTGGGCCTTGACACCAGAGAGCATCGCGCTGAGCAGATGGGCTAGCGGTTGGTCAACCGCAAAGGCAACACCGGGAAATTCCTCGCCGATTCGCGTGCGGACCTCGTCGATTATCTCTTCGCGGTCGCGCTCCACCGTTGGGTCGAATGAAACGATTACCTCGGAACTGTTCACACCTTCAGCGTGCTCATCTCCCTCGGCTCTGCCAGTACGGCGCGTGACGTACTTGACCCCGTTGACCTTAATCAGCAGCTTTTCCAGCCGCAGGCCATAGGCGTTGGAGGTGGCCAGACCGGTATCCGGTGGCAACACCAGATTGATCTGCGCGACACCTTCGTTGAACGGAGGCAGGAATTGCGATCCCGCAGTAAGCAGCAGATACAAGGCAATTCCGACCAAGACAACCAATGTGGCGAGAACCGTCCGTGACCAGCGAATGCTGTTGCGAATTGCGAACTCCGCAATCACCTTGAGCTTGCGGACGACGAACGTGTCTTTGATTTCGCCCTTAGCCATAGTGTTGGGCAGCAGCAAGTAGCACAACGCAGGTGTAACGGTCAAGGATACAAATAGCGATGCCGTGACGCTGACGATGTAGGCGATACCAATCGGCGAGAATAGCTTACCTTCCATGCCAGTCAGGAAAAACAGTGGCACATAGACCACGACGACGAGCATTGTGCCGATCAAGATCGGTCTTAGCACTTCACTACAGGCGTCATAGATGACCTGAATGGCGGGCCGCTGCTCGCCCTTATCAAGCCGGATGTTTTGTCCGAGCCTCCGGTAGACATTCTCCATCCCGACGATTGCGTCATCCACCAGCGCGCCAATTGCCACGGCCAGACCGCCAAGCGTCATGGTATTGATCGACAGTCCCAGTACCGAAAAGACAATCGCCGTGACTGCAATCGAAATTGGAATGGCCGTCAGCGTAATGAACGTCGTGCGCCAGTTCATCAGGAAGATGAACAAAATCACCACGACCATGATGCCGCCATCGCGCACGGCCCCTTCCACATTGGCGATCGCGCGATTGATGAAGTCGGCTTGCTTGAACAAGTGCGGATTGATCTGCAGGTCTTCATCCATACCTGCCATCGACAGCTCAAGTGCGGCCTCCACCTCCTTGCTTAAGCGAATCGTGTCATAGCCGGGCTGCTTCATGACAATCATTGCGACACCAGGCCGCCCCCCGACGCCGACCTCGCCGACTTTGATCGCTGCGGGGCCGAACTGGACGTCAGCTACATCCCGAATCCGGACGGGCCGTAGATCATGCGGCAGCACGACCGCGTTCTCCAATTCCGCCTTATTGGTCAACAGCCCAGTTACGGTTATCGCCGGGGCCTTGGTCCCGATATTGATAAACGCGCCACTGCGATTCTGATTATTCCGGGTGACTGCGCTGGCGACATCGTTGACGGTCACGTTAAACGTGCGCAGCTTCTCGGCGTCCATGACAACTTGCAGTTGCTTGCCTGCACCACCGCCCACGATGACTTTGGCTACGCCTGCGATCGAGAGCAGGTCGTATTTCAGCTTGTAGTCCGCCAATGAACGAATGTCAGCCGTCGACAGCTTGCCGGTCTTGCTGCTCAGGCCAATGATCTGCACCTGGCCCATGATGCTGGAGATAGGCTCCATCGAAGGCGCAACGCCTTCGGGTAGGCGCTCCTTTGCCAGCTGCAGCTTTTCCGATACCACCTGGCGATTGCGGTAGATGTCCGTGCCCCAGCCAAACTCGACCTTTATCACGGACAACC
>DMTJ01000403.1 GCA_003477185.1 Lentisphaeria bacterium | reverse complement strand
CCGTAGGCGACGTGCTCAGGCATAATACCACCAAGCTGGTTGAAGACCTGCGACGTGAGCTGGAACTGGAGCTCGGGAAGCTCCTGGATTTACATCACTTCAAGACACTCGCTCAGATCTTCATCGAGAACCGGATCTACAAGGCGATCGAAGAATGTACCTCTATGGAACTTATCGTCGCGGCAATCTATGACGGATTTGTGCCCTTCCAGAAACAGATCCAGCGCGTAATCACCGACGACGACATCGCTGACTTGCTGAAGATCCCAATCCGCCGCATTTCGCTGTTTGACATCGAAAAGAACCAGACCGAGCTGCGTGAGATTGAAGCCCGGATGGCCGAAATCCGCAAGCATCTGGCCAGCATGACGGATTTTGCGATCTCATTTCTAGACCGGCTCTACGAAAAATACGCCGCTGACTACCCACGCCGGACGACCATTGGTGAGTTGAAGCAAGTCGACGCACGTAAGGTCGCGCTCAAAAACATCAAGGTCGGCCACGACCGGAAAGGCGGGTTCATTGGGACCGCTGTAAAATCTGAAGAGCCGATTCTCTGCACCGAATATGATAAGATTCTTATCTTCAAAACCGATGGCACTTACAGGGTGATCCCGCTTTCGGAGAAGCTGTACGTAGGGCCTGTGAGCCTGATTCGAAAAGTGGACAAGGCTCAAGTATACTGCTTGGTATATCGAGATAAAAAAACCAAAATGTGCTACGCGAAACGTTTTCGCGTTGACCGCTTTATCGTGGACCGCGAGTATAGCTGCGTGCCGAAAGGCTGTAAGATCGAGAAGCTGTTCGACCGCCACGGTGTGGTCGTTCGCGCCGAATGGGAGGCTACGCGGCGTACAAAGGAGAACTGGGTGGAAGTGGAATTCGACAGCATCCCGATCCGCGGAGCACAAGCCCGAGGCGGTCGCGTCGCTGTAAAGCCGATCACCAAAGTGACCACCATCAAACGTGGCAGCGACAAACTTGCTCCAGACCAAGAGAATTCAGACAATGAATGACCCGCGCTTTGGCCATACAACTGACACGCTGCGCCTGAAACTGGATCGCTCTGGCAACAAGCCGGTAGCCAGACCAGTGGATCGGCGAGTAGATTCCAGCACGCTGGACCTGTCTGTGAACGACAGGGATCAGACTGACACCCTCAGACTCAACCTGCAGAAGTCCAAAACCCGCCAAGACTCTCCCCCCACGAGACACGACCATTCTCGCACCCAATCCTTCCACATGAAGGGGGGGAAGGCGGTGCCGAAAACAGAAGATACTGAACTCACCAAGGCGGCACCCATCAACTCCCTGGCAGGGCTAGATGATGAAATTTTTGTCGAATTTTTCGAGGCGGTCTACGATGCCGTGCTTATCACGGAGCGTGACGGCCGCATCATCCGGACCAACGGCCGGGCCAAGGACTTCTTTGAATGCACAGAAGAAACCTTCTGCTCGATAAATGTCCTGCAACTGATTGAAGGCGCGGATGATGAGGTGCTGCAAGCAACTGCCGCCCATCTGCGCAAAGAGCGGCACGTATTTATCGAGGGATTCTGCAAGAAGTTTGACTCCGAGTTTTTCCCTGCGGACATTACGGTGAATCTTCTCCACGTCGGCAAAAAGGCAAAACTTTGCTTCTTTATCCGTAATATTACGCTGCGCAATGAGACCGAAGTCAAGCTGGCCAACGCTCGAGAGCAACTCTTGCAGACCGCACACAGCGCCGGTATGGCAGAAATTGCGACAGCCGTGCTGCATGACATCGGAAATGTGCTCAATAGCGTAAATGTGTCGTGCGGTGTGATTCTGGAGCACCTGAATAAGTCCAAGGTTCACATGCTGATGAAGGTGGACGCGATGTTGCACCGCAGCAAAGACGTCTCCAGTCTTCTGACAGAAGACCCAAAGGGCAAGAAGTTTCCAGAACTGCTCCACCGGATTACACAGGAGGTCTGCACGGAGCGGGCGGCTGTCCTATCCGAGGCCACCAACCTGCGGAACAACATCAATGCGATCAAGGATGTCATTAGCACACAACAGACGTATGCTAAAGCAGAGTTCTTCATTGAAGAATTCGAGCTGACTAATGTGATCGAGGATGCCCTCAGCATTCACGCGACAAACGCCCCCTACCTGCAGATTGATCGCAGCTATGGAGAGACGCCAGCGGTGCGGACACAGCGGGCCAAGCTGGTCATGATCCTGATGAATATCCTGGCGAATGCCCGCGACGCAGTGAGCGGAAACCCCGTCGATCAACGCCACGTCCTGATCGATACCGGCATGGAAGACGAAAATGTCTTCATTTCGATTACCGACAATGGCGAAGGCATCTCGACGGATAACTTAACAAAGATCTTTACCCACGGATTCACCACCAAGCCCGATGGCCACGGCTTTGGCCTGCATACCTGCGCGAACTTGGTCACGGAGATGGGCGGACGACTCATTGTTGAGTCCGAAGGACAAGGCTGCGGTGCCAGCTTTACCTTGGTCTTCCCCGCCATTCCACCGGAGAAGAGCGCATGACCAGGAGCGACGACCTCCCCCAGAATAATCGCATTCTGATTGTGGACGATAATCCATCGATTCACGATGATTTCGAGAAGGTCTTGAGCGCGCCTGTTGATACTCCCGAAGAAGATGAACTCCAGAGCTTGTTCGATGAAGTCATGGGGGAGGAATCCGCCGACGGCGGGATCGAAGCCAATATTCACTACGATCTGTCGCACGCTTTTCAGGGCCAGGAAGCCTTTGAAATGGTCAAACAGGCTCATCATGATGGCAAGCCATTTTCGCTCGCGTTCATCGACGTGCGCATGCCGCCAGGCTGGGACGGGATCGTCACGGTCAGCGAGATGTGGAGTCACTTTCCAGATCTTGAAGTCGTGATCTGCACCGCATATAGCGACTATGATTGGACGCAGATTCTGGATCGCCTAGGCACGTCCGACCGCCTACAGTTCGTGCGCAAGCCAATCGACATTGTTTCGATCCAGCAGATGGCACTGGCACTGACCACAAAATGGAATTTGGGTGCTGAGAACCGGGCGCACGTGGCAAACCTGGAGAGCAGAGTAGAGGAACGGACTACCGAGCTCAAAGAGAAAGTGGAAGCTCTAGAGCAGGCGCTGAAAGAAATCGAACAGTTGCAGGGCATTATCCCGATGTGCAGTTACTGCCACAAAGTGCGCGACGATAAGGATTTCTGGCATCGCGTCGATTCGTATATCCAGCGTCACTCAAAGGCTGAAGTCAGCCATGGCGTCTGTCCAGACTGCTACGAAACGGTCGTAATGCCCCAAATCGACAAGGTCTCAAGGCCTGAGAGCTCGTAGCTAAAATCTGGGTCTCTACTTCTGCCCAACGGGCATGGGTAACGCAGCTTCAAGCGCAGCAATTATGGCCGCGTTATTCGGAGCCTGGTGCGGGGCAAAGCGCTTAAGCACCACGCCGTCCGTCCCCACAAGAAACTTCTCGAAGTTCCAGCGAATAGCCTCTGGCCCGCCTGTTGCCTTCAGCTGCTTGTAGAGCGGATGAGCGTTCTCACCATTCACCTCGATCTTGGCGTACAGCGGGAACGCGACCGAAAAATTGCTCACGCAAAATTCTTGAATCTCTGCAAGGGTGCCAGGTTCCTGCTTGCCAAACTGATTGCAGGGAAACCCCAGCACCACCAACCCTCGCGCAGCGTAGGTCTCGTGCAGCTTCTGCAGCTGCGTATATTGCTTGGTGAGCCCGCACTTGCTGGCAACGTTCACGATCAGCAAGACCTTGCCCTTGTGCTCGCCCAACGTGGTTTTCTCGCCAGTGATGTATTCCACTGAGTGGTCATATAAGCTGGCTTCCCGCGCCATGGCGCAGAGCCCAATCAAGACGAGGAACAGCGAAAAACTGCGTGAGGACATGGCGGTCGATCCGAGTAAGTGGGGAAAGGTCAGGCTGGGGGCGCGGCAAGTACCCGACCAACAGCCTCTAGCAAGGGAATATCAGCAGGTGCCCAGCATAGGGAGTGCAGCTCGTCGCCGGCCAGCCAGCGGGATTGATCATGCTCACGTAATTCCGGGCTACCGCCGAGGACGGTCACGACGTAGAGCGACAGCGAGATAGAGACTGCCTCATAAGCATGCACGTTTCGCGCTAGGAACGACTCAGCTCGGACCGTGATCCCAAGCTCTTCCATCAGCTCGCGCTCAATACACTCCTGCGGCGATTCGCCTGGTTCCGGCTTCCCGCCGGGAAACTCCCAGAGACCGGCCAAGGTACCTGTCGCTCGCCGCGTTGCTAAAACACGTCCTTGAGCGATCACAGCACCAGCGACGACCACCAACGGCGCTGGCGCGGTCGTGGCACACGGCGTGGTCATACAGCGTCCATCTGACAGACTGCCGCAATCTCCGCATGGGTGGTGAGCCCTTGGTCTGCCTTTGCTTGGCCATCCTCACGCAAGGTCTTCATGCCGTTCTTACGCGCGATCGCACCCAGCGTGGCGTTGTCATCTCCACGCATCGCAGAGCGACGAACCTCATCATCGATCGGCAGAAACTCAAAAATCCCCATTCGGCCGGATAGGCCCTTTCCAGAACAGGTCCGGCAGTTCCGCTCCTTCATCCCCTGTGGCGTCTGTTCCATCGCTCTTCCTGAGCCTTCGCATGCCCCACAGATTTTGCGAACCAATCGCTGCGACACGACCCCCACGAGCGCGGAGGCGATTAAGAACGGTTCAACCCCCATATCCACAAGCCGGCTGATGGCACCAGTAGCGTCATTGGTATGCAGCGTGCTGAGCACGAGATGCCCGGTGAGGGCAGCGTGAATTGCTATCTCCGCAGTTTCTTTATCACGAATTTCGCCGACCAGAATGATATCTGGGTCCTGGCGCACGATCGATCGCAGCCCGGCGGCAAACGTCAGGCCAATCGAAGCACGAACCTGCATCTGAGTGACCCCACTAATCTGATACTCAACGGGGTCCTCCACAGTGATAATCTTCTTCTCATCCGAGTTCAGGATGTTCAACGCGCAATACAGAGAGGTCGTCTTACCGCTACCAGTAGGTCCCACCACCAAAATCATGCCATACGGCAGCGCGATCAGGCTGCGAAACCGCACTTGCAACTCTTTCCCCATCCCGACATTGTCAAGTGAAAAGGTACTGACATCCTTGCGCAGAATACGCATCACGATGCTCTCCCCATGAATAGAAGGCAAGGTACTAATACGGACGTCAATTTTAGCCCGGCCAACCTGATGCTCGGTACGACCGTCCTGCGGCAGACGACGCTCTGCGATATTGAGGCCACCGACGAGCTTGATCCGGCCGGCAATGGCCTGGTAGTTCGCAAGCGGAGGTGTCATCTCCGTGTGCAGGACACCATCCACGCGGAAACGAATGGCCAACTCATGCTCTGCTGGCTCCACGTGAATGTCACTGGCTCCGATTTCCAGCGAGCGCGCAAACAAGTCGTTCACCAAGCGGATGATCGGGGCTTCGTTGATCTGGGCCTGAATATCATCCACGCCTGCTTCAAGCAGGCCGTCAGTCTCCTGCTCTGCGTAGGTGGAGTCGAGAATTCTCTCGATATGACTACGCAGCGCGAATGAGAATCGGGCTTTGCGCCCCATCATGTGTTGCCATTGATAGGCCAGCGCGCCCACGGAATACGGTGTAGCGACAGCAAGCAGCACGCTCTCGTTGTCCCAAGATACTGGCACACAAAGATTGTCGCGCAAATAATCTACGGTCACGTCTGGAAAACGCTCCGGAAGTTCCAGTTCCTCATCATCTAGGATATTCAGCGGCGTAGCCGATGCATACGCCTGAATGATGTCAGCTTCAGAGAGACGTCCACGCGTACAAAGATCCCACTCCATCATTGGCTGGAAGCCAGTCAGCGCCTCGCTGCTGCCCAGTGCCGCCGACAGATGCTCCTGAATCGATGCCAGATAGTCCTCAATTGCACCCGTCAGCCGGCCGCCAGCATGAGGCCCCGCAATCTCTTGTGTCGCTTCGTTTTCTGGATCCATTGTAGTCTATTTCGCTTCGAAAACTGGCGCTTCCAGATCATCGTAGATCGCCTTCATCGCACTCTGATAGCGCCGAACCATGCCATCCAGGTCACTTTCCAAGTCAATAACCTTCACATTGATCAGCAGCAACAGCTCCTCACGGTCCAGACCTTTCTTGCGAGAACTCACAAACTTGCCGAGAATTGGTAGGTCCTTTACCCATGGCATGCCTTCGTGGGTGTCAGTTACGGACGAGGAAATCATCCCACCGAGCATCACCGTCTCGCCATCGCGAAGAACCAAGGAGGTATTCAACGTACGATTGCGAATAGTCGGGGAGCGGATACTTGCATCAGTAGCAGCATCCAGCGCCTGCGATACCTGCTGCGAGATCTCCAGCGTCACCAGCTTGTTGGCTGTGATATGCGGGGTGACCTCGAGGATGATACCGGTGTCCTGATACTGCACGCTACTGGTTACCGCCACGCTACTGGTATTGGTGGTGGTGCCGGTCAAAATCGGCACGCTTCGGCCCACATTGATGCTCGCCGAATGATCACTCTTGGCGATGATCTGTGGCGCGAAGAGCACGCGAGTATTGGCTTCACCTGCGACGGCCTGAATGAAGGAGAATAGATGACCGTCTTCGGTTAAGGCGCTGGTCGGGGCTGCGTTCGTGGCATCCGTCTGTGGCCCGAAACGAAGACTGTAGAACGGACTTCCCAGCTCTTCTTGGGCACCAAGTGAGCCTTCCAGGCCAAACTCGCTAAGCTGCTGCAAGGCGGCAAGGCGAAAGCCGTATTGGGTATTCTTGGTGAGAGTGATCTCTGCAATGAGAGCCTGCACCAACACCTGCAGCGGCGGCGTATCTAAGCGAACGAGCAGCGCCTTCACCATGGCGTACGCGCGCGGCGTGGTCCTGATGATCAGCCGATTATGCGGGCCATCGGCGAACAAAGTGACTGGCACATCGAAAATGGTCTCGGGGCGCTCGTCAGAACTGCTGCTACGGCGGGAGGCAGACACACGACGAGATGCCGGAGTGGCGTTGCTGCTGGTCGCGGATGCGCTGTTGTTGGTCGACGTGGTCGAGGATGACGGGCTCCGTGAGGCAGAGCTGCTGGTCTGGGTAAAGAACACCCCAATAAGGTCCGAGAGATCCTCGGCTGGATTGTACTTCACCGGGTAGAAATAGATGCGTTCCTGCTCACGAGTGTCTTCGCGATCGAGCACATCGACCCAGCGGCGAATCTCGGCCAGCACTTCACGGGTGGGCGCAGACGCCAGCAGCACCTGCATGCGCTCCATGGCGATGATCTTGACGCTCCGGCCATCCCCCTGATCGCTGGTCACATTGCCAAAACCAATGACCGGAAGAATTTGGCGCAGCTCTTCAAGAATTATACTCGCTTCCACGCTGCGGCATTGAATGGCAATCTGCGGCCAGGTAGTCTCTCCCAGCACGTCCAGTTGCCGAATCAGTTCTCGGATCTTGACAATGTTGCTTGGGGTTTCAACAATCATTAAGCTGTTGAGGTGTTGCACCGGCGTGGCGGTCGCCCCATCTGTCATGTACGGTTGAATCATGCCAGCCAGTTCCGAAGCCGTGAGGTTGTAGATGCGAATCATTTCGACATGCACGTTCGGTTGCGGGTCCGGCGTAGGATTGAACAGCTGAAATTCCTTCGGCATCTTAGCGATGGGCATGATCTGCACGTATCCCTCTTTGCGGGAAATGTAGGCCCCGGAAAGCCAGAGGATGTACTGAAACAGCTTCCACACTTCCTTGCGCGTCATTTCAGTTTCCATCACGAAGTTCACCGATCCAGAAACCCCGGGGTCCAGGTAGTACGGGAAGGGCTTCACATCCAGCGGCGGGAGATAGAACTCTTCCCCATCGTCAAATTGGTCTTCATCGAGAGGCACCGGGGTGAGTTCTGGCTCTGGCACCGCGTCTTCCAGCGGCACGCCATCTTCAGGAGCGACTTCTTCCGTTTCCATCTTCTCGCCAAGAAGGTAGGAGAACATCTGAATCACGGTGATCAGGTCTTCGCCGTCCAGATTCAGTTGCACTTCCAGCAACTCATTGGGGTTCTCCACCTCCTGAGTCAGGTCATCGGCCAAACTGTAAGGCTCTGCGGTCGATGGCGCGACTGGGTCTGCTCCCTCGCGAATAGGCAGCACGACCTGCCCAGCGAGCGGCTCAGACACAGGAAGCGCACTCAATGCCTCACCTTCTGCAAACATTTCCGTACCTTCAACACGTTCGCCCAAATCCAGTTCCAAAGGATCGTAGTCTTTTGGAACAACTGGCTCGACTAACGTCGCCTCCGCCTTCTTCCACGGCCATGCCGTGTTCGGCATTGTAGTCTCGCACCCGCTAAGCAGCAGCAGCGCCACGAAGGCTCCTGCCATTGCCAGAAACCGGCACCTATTTGCATCTATTTTAGCCATCAAACAATCCTTTTTACAAGCACTAAATCAACGTTTTAAGGAGGGAACGGAGCGACTCATCCGAGTTCCGGAGCCGGATGTGGGACTTGCCGGAGTAAGCTTTGAACCGGCGGCCGGTGCCGGAACTGGAGGCGGAGGCGGAGGCGGAGGCGGTGTACTCTTCACCTTCGCTGGCTCCTTCTTCGGCACCGTCTTTGGTTTCGTAGTCTTGGGTCTGGCAAGAGCGGCTGCCTTGGCGGCGTCACGCTTAGCGGCGTCCGCCCTGGTCTTGGCGTCCTTGCCAGCTCGCGCATAGCGCTGAGAGCTGGCCTCGTCACCGCGGTTCAGCGACAGAATCAAGGGGTCTTCTCCCTTCTTTTTGAGCTTGACGTGCCCAAAGCCTATTTCGACCACGCGAAATCGCGTCCCTTTGACGTAGTCGCCTAACTTGTAAATTTTGCCGCGGCCATTGTCCTTGGCCTTACTGCGTGACGGCGCCCTAGACGACCTAATACGACTCTTCAGCGCGGCAACCTTCGATGGGATCCGACTCCGCGACGCAGGCTTGGTGTTCTGAGTCGCTGCGATGTTCGCCAAACGAATGCCGTTCCAATTCGCGATACTTATCAAGTCAAACGTGGCCTCGAGCTCGTCTTCTGTCTCTGGTTCAGTCACCACGACCAAGTCTGGCTCAAGGAAGACCGGACTCCAGCGACGATCCGGATGAAAGAGGTTGTTGCTATGAATGACGCGACGGTGAGATAATGGCAAAGGGCCAGCCTGCGCTGCGAGGCTGCCCGGAGCTTCCGCAAGCGCCGGATCTGGCGGCGCTTCCGGCAACACGACACGAGGGCCATCATTAAACGTGTCGCGGAATGAAAGAAACTTCTGGGTCAGCAAGACACCAGCCACAAGCAGCACGATGTTTACCAATAAGAGTGCGTGCTTCACGGGAGTACCCCCTCCGGATTCGTCACTTCAGCTTCTTCCCCCACACTCAGAATCGCCTCGGCCCCGACTGCTTCGTTCAGATATTCCTGGGCAGCTTTGGTCAACACCAGCGCCCGAATCTTCCCCTTCACGGTCAGCTCTACCGGGTTCTTCAAATCCTTAGGGCGAATGTGGCAGCTTTCCCAGAACAGAATGGGGGTGTGACCATCGATAGCATGCGTGAACTTGGCAAACGCCTCAATGTTCGTCGTGCACTGCACTGAAATATCGACCGCACGGATGTTGGAACTCAGCTCGATTTCACGTGGCGCACCAAGCTTACCAAGATCCAGCTCAGACCGTCTTGCCATTTGGTCCAACTCCTTCTGGATGATGTTCGTCGGAATTCGTGTCGTCTCGAGCCAGAGGCCGGCGGTCATCCCCTGCAACTGCTGCCGTTTCTCCAACTCCTGATTGTGAATCTGGATGTACCGTACTCGATCCTTCTGCAGGCTATCGACACGAGCCAGAGCTTGCCTAATTTTGGCATCGGTTGCCACATTGAACGAAGAGAAAGAGATCCCCTTCCACTCTGCCAGCAGATAACCACCCAAGCACAAAAGCATGAGACTGTAAAGATAGAAACGCGTTCCCATTAGTTGCCACCCGGCAAGACAGGAGGTGGCGGTGGTGGCGGCGGCAGTAGGCGGGAAGCCCCATTTGACGACGCTGGCATACTACGGGTAGTTGGGGGCCGGTTCATTTCTTTAAGGCTAGGGGGGGAGATGCCAGGAGGCAGCCCGCTGTCTAGCTCTTCTCCATCTGAATCGGGGATGTCATCCGGCACTACGTCGTCCGGCACGCTTGTTTTCAAGAATGTGATCGAATTTACGTCGACGCCAGCCTCCCCCATTTCGGAGTCACGCATCAGCCGGCAATTCACAGTGTAGCGAAACTGCCCTTTCTGCCGAGCAATATCTACGTTAAAGTCTGCCAAAACACGCGTGCGCTCCAAGAAACCAATCTTGTCCATCATGTCGGCATCAGCGATCAGCTCGACCTTGATCTCGCCGGTGTTCCACTGAAACGAATGCCCCCAAAGCTCATGGGCTGTCCGTCCGGTAATCGCTGAAAGCCCTACGCCCATCGGCAGAAAGCTTGCGCGGACTTCTTCGAGTTCTTGGCGCATCTCTTCGTTCAGGTCCACTTCGTGAGTGGGCTTAACCTCAGGAGTCAGGCGGCGCACCTCCTCCTCCAACGCTACGCGCTTCTCATTGACGAACGCTAGGTCGCGATTCTTCATCATCAGCCAACCACCGAGAAAAGCCAGCCCCAGTCCGAGCAAGTAGACCGCGAGCGTCAGGCTCACTGTCTTCTGCGTCCGGTTGCGAGGAGGCTTCATGCTCTTCGGCACAGAGAGCCAAGTTCGGGCATCTGCCGGGCAGGACGAAGAAACGCCGTACATTCCCAGTAACACCGCAGGCGCAAAGCTGCGTTGTTCGGCTGCATTGAGTTCCAGCAGCCTGCCAGGCATGAGATTCGGTGCAGCGAGAGGGGTTTTGCCAAGGCCAAATACATCGTCACGGTCGGCATCGGCGGCAATCTGCACTTCACGCTCGCCGCTCTCCTTTCGATGCAGGATATAGGCACTTTCGCCTTCTTCATCCACAAAGCCGACGTCCTGTTCTGCAAACTGCGGGTCCAGTGTGGCCCCTGCCGGAATAATCATGTCCACACCGCTAGGCAACGCACTGGCAGCCTCCAACCAATGATCGTGGTCAGAGGCGGGGAAGAAGCCCACTCGCACATGGAGCGCGTCCATGCCGCTCTTGCTAAGCACGCGATAGCCCCACTTCAGGTCTTCAGTAGCCAGCGGGGAAAACTTGGCCAGCTCGAATCCGACGGCTGAGTGCAACAGTTCCGAGGACATCTTCGGCATCCGCATGTCCACACAGAAAGCCTTGCGAAAATCACCGCCGATCAAGACGGTCGTTTCACTACGAATCTTCAGATGTGCCAGCGACGACTCTAGGACTGTCGCGAGTGGCTGCGCACCGACCTTGGCTCCACGCCAGTGGCCCGCAACCGTACAGCGCTCGCCACGCCGCTCGATGCGAACTCCGCAACAGCGCCCTTGCGAATCCCACGTATAGGCAACACATTCGTTACTGCGAAACATCTTTCTACCTGATCCCTAGATGACTCAAGGCAATTGCCTCTTGCGCAACGATAACCGAGCAACCCCGGCAGATAACTTGTTCTCCGAAATTGAGCACACCGAAATGAACTCCGAAATTCCTGACCTGACCTGCTGGACCGACCAAGTGGTGATCGTCGAGACTGACACCGACAAAACCTTCATCGGCACATTGGTAGAGAACACCTCGGCGGGGCTCAAGTTGACAGACGGGCTTCTTTTTGACCAGGCCCACCACCGTGTGCCTCTGGAGCAGTTCCTGATCGAGTGCGCCGAACATGGTCTCTCCTCAAGCCGACGATCACAATGGGTCCGGATCCAACGCGTCATCGCAGTCTCGCCACTGGCGGAGATAGTAATCCCGGGTCGCAGCTGACTCACAGTCCGGCCGCCTCGGCAGCGCGTGCCATGCCTTCCAAAGTTAAATACGGCCGTTCGGAGATCGCAAAGCCAGGTATCGCCGCGGCAAAGAAGTCCATGTCCCCGCCCGTGGCAAGAACAGACAGGCTCGGTATTGCTGCCTCGGCCTTGATCCGCCCCAGAATACCCGCGACTCCGTTCGCGATTGCCAGATCAATCCCAGAGGAGATAGCCTGCCTAGTAGAAGTGCCGAGAAGTGGTAGCTCACTGTTGAGTCCTACCAACGGCAACTGGGCTGTGTAGTCGTTCAGCGCCTTCCGCTGCAGCTGGCGCCCCGGCAGAATCACCCCGCCCAGAAGCACGCCACTTTCATCGACCACATCCACTGTCACGGCCGTACCAATATCGATGATCGCTACGGCACCCCGCCCCAGAGCGCGGCCAGCAATTACATTTGCCACACGATCCAGACCGTACGTCGAAAGGTCGACGGTCCCCCAATCAACATCGGACGCATGACTCGGAGAGATCTGCACCATATCCGGTTGGAGATGATGCAGCTCGTCCAATAGGGCTGGCACGACGGAACAGACAAACCAGGACTGCTCTGCTTCCAGCTCTAGCGCATTTTGGGCCTGGGCCACAGGCACCACGCGCACCTTTCCGATGACCCTTCCCTGCTCACATCCCACGTAAGACACGTGCGTGTTGCCGACGTTGATCAGCAGCGTCCGAGCAGTCCTCTCAGCCACGATCTGCGAGGTGCGAACGTCGGTTCGACTCACGACGCTCACTGTCCACGTTGATCCGAATGCGAGGGTGGTCTGCGACTTGGTTGAGCCTCATTGCATTAAGCAGGTGCTGCAGGTTATGGAGCGTTTCTCCCTTTCTCCCGATCACACGTCCGGGATCGTCGGTATGAATCAGAAGGTAGATCGTCTCTTGATCCTCTTCCTCCACCACGACTCGAGCCTCCATGCCGAGAAGGTCCAGCATCTGGGCTAGCGTGTCGCGGGTACTCTCAGGATTTTGCCGGTTGCTCATCATTACCCTCCGGTTTGGCTCTGGTTACCCTGTACTGAATGATGGAAATGATGTTGTTGACGGTCCAATAAAGCGTCAGGCCCGATGGCATCGTGTACAGCATGAACATGAACCCGATCGTCATGAACTGCATCATCTTCTTCTGATTGGGATCCGCAGTCGACGGCGTCAGATACTGCTGCAGAAACATCGACAGCCCCATCGTCACCGCCAGCGGGTTCAACGGTATCGAGCCAAGCGTGGCAATTGTGTCCGGCTTGGACAAGTCCGTTACCCAGAGCCAAGACTCCTGCCGCAGCTCAATCGCATTTCGCAGGACATTAAACAAGGCAAAAAATACCGGAATCTGCAGCACCATCGGTAGGCAGCCCGCGAGTGGGTTGATCTTGTGCGTCTTGTACAACTCCCAGGTCTTTTCCTGCATGCGCTGCGGATCGTCCTTGTACTTCTCCTTCAGCTCCTTCATTTCTGGAGCTACTGCCTGCATGCGGCGGGAGAGCATCGTAGCACGGTGCGTGACCGGCCAGAAGATCGTACGGATTAACACAGTAAGAGCCATGATGGACCAGCCGTAGCCGGGCAGATAGCTCTCGAAGGTCAGCAGCAACCAAAAGATGAGTGAGGAGATTGCCTCCATCCACTTAAACTGGAAAAACATAAACAGGTCAAACTGCATCACACGATCTTGGTTTTGTCCCATCGTCTGCAGCACGTCGCGAATCTTCGGCCCAAGATGTACGTCAAACTCCCAGTCCGTATACTCGCCGCCTGCCAACGAACGACTTTCGAGAAAGCCATACCCAGCAATTAGCTCACTTTCAGCTTCGTCTGCCGCATCCCGGAGTGTCAACTCAACACCACTGAAGCCGCCAGTAGGCGTCACGATCGACGCAAAGTATTTATTCTGCACGGCAACCCACTGCTGCTCGCTTGTACTCAGCTCCTCAATCTTCTCGGCCTTAAGCTTCGCGATCTTGTGGATTGGGTAGGTCTTTGGCTTTGTCTTCCCGGCCGGCATCAGATCCAGTCGCTGGTCCATCCCTCCAGCTCCCATGAACCCCTTCGCCGTACCGAGTTCAGCCATCGCCCCGCAGCTCAGACGTAGATCGCCAAGGTCAATGCGTTGCGATCCAGTGTTGCGGACACGCAGTTTATATTTCAAGCGGTACGGGGCATCAGGGCTCAGAGAAACCTGCTGCTCGACTAACAGTGGGTGCCCAATCACACCTCGCGCGAACGTGACGCTCTCCTTGGTATGCTCCTCCAGACGCGGCTTGGTAAACAGCCACCCAGAGGCAGCCTCTCGGGCCCGAACGGCAAGGATCGGAAACTCAATGGCGCCAAGCTCCATATCGTCTGTGCGCTCCTCATTCTTGTACGCATGCAGCCGGGCCCCGATGACTCCGCCTGCATTGGGGTCGACCACATAATCGGCAAACTCTGATTCCAGCGTCACCGTCTGCACGTCATCGAGCGTTTCAAAGTCCGCATGATGGACAGCAGCAGTCAGTTCTGGCTCGACCTCTGGCTCACTGAGGGCAGCAGCAGCTACCAAATCCTTGGGCAGGCTCAGCTCTGCCGTCTTCCAGTTCTGCGACTCTTGCGCCGAGACACTCTCGGCGACAGCTTCGGGTGCCGGCTCATTGCCAGTAGCTGCGTCGATAGGCCGCTTGCCACAACCGCCGTAGCTCACCATCCACCAAGCCAGCACCAAGACGCAGACAATGCCCAGAGGCATATCTCTCTTATCCATCAGGCGGCTCCTCGTGTTCGCTGCAAGGGACAGGATCGTACCCCCCCTTGCAGAAGGGATTGCAACGCAGAATTCGGTAGACCGTGAGGCCCAGCCCTGCGAAAAACCCGTGCGCTCGAAACGCCGTGATTGCATACTCCGAGCAAGTCGGCACAAACCGGCAAGCTGGTGGCAGCAGGGGCGAGATACAGACTCTGTAGGCGCGCACGGATGCCACCGCCACACCGCGTGGCAGCTGCCAAAGCAGTTCCCAAGCTCTCCTGATCATCTGGAATCCTCATCATCACCCTCTTTTTTTGCAAGCAAATCTGCTTGGTGACAGTGATAGAGAAGCTCACGCTGTACACCCATCAGTTTCTGACCACTCATGCCGCGACGTGCGACCAGAACGGCCCATACAGGCTGACTGAACCGGCCCTCTGTCAAACGGAAGCACTCACGCATCAAGCGACGCGCGCGATTCCGGTGGACGGCTCGCCTGTGGTACTTCTTACTGACCACTAAGCCAAGGCGGCTGACCCCATCTGGAGCCGGCAGCCAAGAAAAAAGCAGGCGATGCCCACGGTGATCTTGGCCCTTGGCCCGAAGTAACGAGAAGTCCGCGCCCTTACGCAGCATACGATCCTTCCCAAACGCTCCAGTTGGCCCGTCGTAGAAAGATCCCATATGCGTCAGGCGGTCAGACGCTTGCGACCCTTCTGGCGGCGACGCTTAATAATTGCGCGCCCATGACGCGTTTGCATACGGGCACGAAACCCGAGACGTCGCTTACGGCGACGATTGGATGGTTGAAAAGTAGGTCTCATCTCTTGGTCCTTCTCTTATCGTATCAACAAGAATGATGGGTTTAAACGTTCTGTCCGCCGCGGCGCGAACGTAACTGGCCACGGGACAGGAATCCGTCGTAACGATGTGTCAGTAAGTGTGACTCCACTTGCTGAATGGTATCCAACAACACACCGGCAATAATCAGCAGGCTAGCGCCACCGAAGTAGCTCGCGACCAACTGATTCATCTCGAACTGCTGGGTCACGATGATCGGCAGCAAGGCCACAACTGTCAGGTACACAGCACCAATCGTAGTCACACGAGTCATCGTGTTGTCCAGAAAGTCACTGGTTGCCTGCCCTGGCCGAATTCCAGGAATGTAGGCACCTTGCCGTTTGAGATCATCAGCGATCTGCAGAGGGTTGAACTGATTAGCTACCCAGAAAAAGGTAAAGCCAATCAACAGTGCGCCGTAGATAACCATGTACGGCGTCGAACCATAGTCAAAAAGCGGGGCAATCACACTGATCCCCGACCACTTCTTGGCAATTGCACCGATTAGGATCGGTGGGAACATCAGCAGCGCCTGGCCGAAGATAATCGGCATCACGTTTGCATAGTTCACACGCAGCGGGATGAAAGAGTTCTCACGCTGTGCAGGTCCGTTACCACGACGACCGGCGGTCGTCCTGGCGAACTGCAGCGCCACACGCCGCTGCCCAAGGGTTAGGTTCACCACTGCCGCAGTCACCAATAAGAAGAACGCGACCAACAACAGCAAATGCAGAATCGTGAACGTGCTGTCCCCCAAGTACATCTGCTTGATCGTCTCAAACGCAGTCGGAAGGCCTTCGATGATACCGATCGTAATGATCAATGAAGCACCGTTGCCAACTCCTGCATCCGAGATGCGCTCACCGAGCCACATCAAGATGACCGTACCAGCCGTGAGGATTAGCACCGTCATAATCCTAAAGCCCCAGCCGGGGTTAATGACGATGCCCTCGACACTCGTCCCAAACAAAGCGTTGGGATTTTCCATCGACATCGCCAGCATTCCACCCTGAATCACACAGATTACGAGTGTCCCGATACGGGTCATCTGCGTAATCTTCTGATGGCCAGACTCACCCTCACGCTTGAGTTTCTCCAATGCGGGAAGCACAGGCGAAAGGACCTGGATGATGATGGACATCGTGATGTAGGGCATGATGCCCAGAGCAGCCACAGCAAAACGCCGCAGCGCGCCGCCACTGAACACGTCAATCAAACCGACGACATCGCCCGCTCCACCCTGAGACTTAAGCTGTTCAAACAGCTTGTTCAGGTTGGTGGGATCGAGCCCTGGGCACGGGATATTCTGCGCAAGCCGGCACAGCGCAATGATTCCGATCGTAATCAGAATACGTTTGCGCAGTTCCGGGATCTTAAAGCAGTTTTGTAATGCGTTCCACATGGAAAGATGATTCCCGGGGGGTTACAGAGACTCGCAAGTCCCGCCAGCGGCCTCAATC
>DMTJ01000088.1:3400-4771 GCA_003477185.1 Lentisphaeria bacterium | reverse complement strand
ATCGTGCTAGGCGGGTTTTTTGTTGCCGGTGCCTAGAGTAGCGAAAGAAGAGGGTGTTGTGAGTAAGGGTAATGCGCTGATAGGGGTGTTCGCATTTCCCGCTTTCGGCTGCGCTTTTTCACCCTTAACAGCACACAGAATGATCAAAGCCAGCAGTATTGCAGCAATGCAAATGATGTACACACGTGCAGCAGTTCTGTAGTTGCTGTGCGGTGCAACCGACGCGTATTGGCTGGTGAATTCTGCGTCACTTAGAACGTAGTGTGCGTATGGATCTAGTAGCCACTGTCCAGCAGAGACTTGGCTTGTGCCATAGCAGCAGTTTATGTACCCGGTTCGCTCGTGATGTTCGCATCGCAAGTATCGGCTCACAGCGGGGTAATTGTGCCCCGTGTATTGGATTGCCCGTACCTCGATATTCATGTACTTTCTGCGGTATAACTGGCAGTTATTCATTCGGATATCCCTTGGTTATCCCTTGGTTATCTGGCGAGGCTCCATGCGAGCGCTGCCACTGCTGGAACCTGCCCGTTTCCAATGGCCTTAATTCGCTCCACCCGATTGGCCAGCCCATGACCCATTCCGGCAATTCGGGGTTCTACTCCGGTCCCATAATCGAAATTTGAGCCAGGTCCTTTATCCTCACAGTTTGGGCACCCATAGCGCCCGCATCTCTCGTCAAAGATATACCCGCAGAACGCACAAGAGAGAAAAGCAGCATCGGTAGGCGATCCAGTCGGTCTTTCCCGTCCTTGCGAATGGGGTTCATTCCCAGCGTATCTTTCCAATCTCTCGCTGTTGGCGTCGGAAGCATAGAGCCAGAGCCGTCGACGTTTGTGATTAAGTCCGACAGAATCAGCGCCGATAGTGACCCATCGACAATCATACCCGATGCAGGCCAATTCTGACACGATATCGGCGAGCCCATTGGTGCGGAGAACGGGCGAGTTTTCACCGAAAACATAGGGTGGGCGAACCTCTGCAATAATCCTAAACATTTCCCGCCATAGGCCGGACTTGGCTCCGCGCAGCCCATCCCGCCCCCACATGGCGCGGGCGACACTGATGTCTTGGCACGGCCAGCCGCCCGAAACCACGTCAATAAGTCCTCTCCAAGGTTTGCCGTCGAACGTGCGGACATCATCCCATACTGGAAAAGGCTCAAGGATTCCGTCGTTTTGTCGTGCCAGCAGTACGCGGCGGGCGTGTCGCTCGATTTCAACGGCGCAAATAGTGCGCCATCCGAGCAGTTTGCCTCCGAGTATGCCTCCACCAGCGCCTGCGAATAGTGCCAACTCATTCATAATCCCCTTCATAATCCCCTTGATCCATGGCGGCGTCATCCGCCGCCGCCCCGTGAAACATCAGATC
>DMTJ01000088.1:0-3353 GCA_003477185.1 Lentisphaeria bacterium | reverse complement strand
TCGCTCGCTGTTTGTTTTGAATAGCCAGCACTGGCCAGCACGGCCCGAACTGCTGGCTCAAAATCTGAATGAAACAGAAGCCATTCTTCCAGCATTTCAGCTATCGCGAAATCACGCATCACGCAGTCTCCCCGTAGCCAGAGATTCGCCCATCTTCATTGATTCTGCGCCCGCGGGTCTCGACATACTTACCGATTCCCCTGCCTGCCAGCATGCGCCGCGCGCCAGACTCTTTGTCCTGAATGTCCATCAGAAACGCATGGAACCTCTCCGGATCGTAGTAAGCCGAACTCTGTACGTGCTCGCTACCATTCTTGCGCATGATCACATTTCGGAAATAGCCGCCCGCGGGGTCTCCGTATTTATGGCGCCACTTGCGCAGATAGCCGCCGCACGGGTGAACGGGGCAGTCGTAGCGTTCTGCCAATTCTGCGATCGTCATGGTGCCTGCTGGGCGTTCGCCCAAGTCGCTTACTCTTGGCGTCCGGTGACGCTCACCGTCCGCAGGCACAACTAGCGTGCCGTCTGCCTTGATTGGTTCGCCGTCGTCGTTCACTGCAATATCAAACTTGGCATATAGGTACTGGAGGTCTGCCCTGTACTCTGCTGCCAGGTCTTCGGTGTATGCGATCGCTGACCGCCCGAACATGTGCTGGGTGTCTTCGTATTTGCCTGATGTATCCGCTATCTCGTCCCGCTCATGGAAATATTTTGCCTTGCTCATCCTGGTCATCATTTCTCATCCTGCGTTATGATTCCGTTTTTACATGCCCAATCCGCAGACTTCTTTAGCCATTTGCGGATGGTCACCTCTGATACACCCGCTTCAGATGCCGCGTTTTTAACGCTGCGAGGCTGTCCGCCTAGATCCAGCGATGCGATTGCCATACTCAACTGGTCTACCTCGTTCTTCTGTTCTCGCTTTGCCCTTGATTTGCGTTTCTGCTGCGCCATTTCGTAAGGCGATAGTTCGCCCGCTGCCTTGGCGTCATCCAGCAGCCCCCACGTATCCAGAACGTGCACTGGCCAACTGAACCAGAGCAGGGTAGGGGAAGGGCGAGCAAACTCACGCAATGCGGCCTCTAGCCTGAAGCCTGCCATAGCGGTCGCCCTCGCGTGCGCGTGCGCCCGCACGCCTGCGCAAGAATTAGAGATGGATTTGGGGGCGACACCCAGAATCGACTTCATGAGTTTATCCGGAACCGGCCAATGATCGCGCGGCACTTCTGAGCGCCACGGAAAGCCCGACGCGTTCAGTTGCTCGTGCAGCGCCTCCGCCTCGATCGCATCGCACAGCGCCGCGCGGCGCTCGTCTGATATCTCCAACTCGACCAGGTCAAGCACTGCGTCAGGATCGCGGGAGAACACGCCCGAGCCGCTCGATCGGTCCTCTGCGCGCTTGTGGCCTTGGCTGCCCTTGGAATGGTGGTGGCAGTAGATCACAGAACAGCCTAGCGACATGCCGACATGATCAAACAGGTTGCCGAATTTCGTCATTGCTTCGGCGTCATTCTCATTGCCAGCCAGCTTGTAGATCGGGTCAATGACGACCGCTACATAGTCATTGCGCTTGGCGCGTCGTATCAACTTGGGGGCCAGGATTTCGAGCTGCTGCACATGCCCGCGAAGCGTCCAGATGTCCACGTTCTTTGCGGCCTGCGTAAACTCCGAATCTGTCAGCTTTTGGTCGGTCAAAACATCATTGAATCGGTGATATCCTGACACCTCGTCAAGCTCTAGATTCACGTATAGGCAACGGCCATGCTTGCAGTCCCGGCCCATCCATTGCCGCCCCGTTCCAAACGCGATACATAGCTGTATCAGAGCAAATGATTTCGCGCCCTTACTTGGGCCTGAGATGATCAGTTTGTGGCCCTCACGTAGCAATCCCTGTATCAGTTCGGGCTTCAGCGGTGGCAGGTTCGCGCCCAGCATGTCGCCCAACGTCACGAAATCGGGTAGCTCGTCGTCTGCCTCATCGATGAACCTGTCCCAGCTATCCCAGTCCAGTTGCCCGGTATCGGTCGCGATCAGGTACTGTTTGTTCTCGCCGCGAAAGCAGCCCGGCATACGGAACAGCCTGGAAGGGTTCTTGTTGGCTCGGTCGATCGGCAACCCGTGCTTTGCGCAGACTGAGAACAAGAACTCGACCCGTTCCCGGTATACCTCCAGTGATGGCGCGTCAATTTTTACGATTGCGTGCAGAGACTTGCCGCCCGAGTGAATCAGCGCCACGCACGGCAACTCCAGCTTTTGCACCACTGCGTATTGCTCGTCGATTGGCAGGCTGTCCGACTCAACCAGCGCATAGCGGTAATCCGTAATGTTCTTGTCTGCCACGCCGTTTCCGTCCAGCGGGTTAATTCTCAGCCATGCACCACAGGCCAGCTCATAATCGCCTACGACGCTGCCTATGTCGTCGCCTGCCGCGATTAGGTCGCGCTGTAGCTCCCACTGTGGACGCCAACCGCCGCGATCTGCTGGCAGCCATTTTCCCTCACGACACCAGCTTTTTGTCGCATATCCCACGATATCTTCAGCGCGGAACATGACGCGCAACAGTTTCAGTAGGTCGCCCGTGAATTCCTCGCTCGGCGGCGGTACGTAAACCTCTGGCAGCCAGTCGCCAGATTTGACCGATACTTCGGAGTCCCAGTCTAGCGCAAAACCTGACGCCCCCGTTCCTCCGGTGCTGATTGTGCCGCCATCCTCGCGGCACCACTGGACGAGCGAGCCAACGTTGCGCCCTGTATCTGTTGCGCTGTAACGGTTCCACGTGCGCTCACATGCATCAGCCGAGAAGTTCGGCGCTTGTTTGCTCCAGTCTATGAAGTCTGCGAGCGTGCAGCCTGCGCTGTGCATTGCGGCGCCAGTCTCGAACCAGCCCTGATACTCTTCTGCCCGCCACGGCGCGAGTTGCCGAACGGCGGCGATTGCTTTGTCTCGGTCATCCATTATTGTGCGGCTCCAAAGTCGAAGACTTCTTGCGACATGCGTTTCGCGGCGATCTCGCAATAACGCTCGTCGATTTCGATTCCTATCGCCTTACGCCCGAGATCCTTAGCGGCCCGCAACGTTGTTCCCGAGCCCATGAAGGGATCCAAGACAGTCCGCCAGTCTCCGCGCGTCTGGATCAAGTCCGACATCAACTGAACTGGCTTCTCGGTCACATGCTGGCGGTTTTTGCCTTGGATAACTCGGTGCTGGAATAGCCCCACACTACAAGGATCATCATCGGCGGCAGACTCACTGCGGCTAATGGATCCGGAGGTGGCCGCAATCGCAAATTCACACTGCGCGCGAAACCATCCCTTCTGCGGGCGGGCCATAATCGTCTTGTCCCAGACAATCAG
>DMTJ01000279.1 GCA_003477185.1 Lentisphaeria bacterium | reverse complement strand
CGAGGGCGTTAGTCGCCTGTTCGAGCTCGGGTCCACCCGCACCAACAGCCAGCATCCGAGCTCCGTCGACACGCTTCTCGAGGCGCTGCCACTCGCGGTGGAGGGGGAGGTCATTCAGGATGGTGCGGTACATTTCGGCTGACTGGCGGAAGGCGCTTGCGGAATCCGCGAAACGGTTTTTGGTCAACAGAATTCCACCATCCTGCTGCTTGCGGCGTGCTTCGTCCACGATTTCGCGCAGCGTTGGAGGCGGCGTCCCGGCGTCTTCAAGCTCTTGGCTCAAGCTGCGGGCTTCGGCTTGTACTTCGGTAGCTTCAAGTCTCGTCGCGTCTTCCTCGCCTTCCTGCGCTGGCAGCCCGAGGCTGAGCAGGGCGACACAGGCGCCAATTCTCACTATGTGATGCAACATTTATTTTCTCCTGCGGGTCAATAGGCTATCAACGGTCTTGGAGCGCGCACGCAGACCTAGGTCACGGCATCCACTCCAATTTCTAGCTAGGAAAGATAGCATCTATGAGCGTTCCTGCAAGACGGAACTCCCGAGCCGGTACGGGAAGGACGGGCGACTCGATTCCGTGAGGTAGCTCACTGCATTTCCTGCCTGCCGGCCTGAATAATCATTCGCCAGAAGCCGACCGGCCTTGTTTTAGCTCCTAGCAGCGAACTTCCTCACTCGGGTGTCTGCTCGATCTCGCCCGGCACAGTAAGCGCGAGCAACTCCTGCAATTGCTCGAGTTGCTCGCGAGAATAGCGATGGCTTGCGTTGTGGATCAGCGCCCTCAAAGAGCGGCTGGCACCGGCCAGAGCGAGCTGGCGCGCACTGCGCAATTCAGCCGCAAAGCAGCGCTCAGAAAGATCAATAAGCGCAGCCTCATCATCCTCTGGAGCCAATAAGTATGCGGTCCGCAAATCTCCCCAATGATAGGCAAATATCCAATCTTCTTCTTCGTCAAGATAGGTGTTGCCTGAGCGTGCCAGGTCGAGGACGACCCCTGCGGGAAGCGCGCTCAGCGTTCGGCGCACGAGCACAGCCTCAGCGTCGTCTCCCACGGCAGCGCCTTCGAAAACAAGGGTTCTGCCATCCAGTTCGAGGAGCGTGCCAAGCTCGGTGATGCTGCCCGGCATGCTGTTGCGGGCCTGCGCAAATGCCGTTGTCACCAGCGCCGCGGCGCGCAGTCCCTCGGTCAGACGTTGCTTCAAGCCCAATATTGCCTCAGAATCGATCTCCCGGGGCTGCAGCAGGCGCTTTGCGGATGTGGCACTGCCTGCTCGAAAGGCGACGGACAGCTCCAGGAAAAGAAGTGCCTCGTAGCTCTGCTCCGCTGCCGCAAGTTCCTCGTGAAGCCCGGAAAGCGCGGCGCTAATTGATTCCTGCTCTTCGCGTTGCAAGGCGAGCGTCTCGGTGAGTTCGGCAACCTCGGCGGCTTGCACCTCAAGGGCTTTCACGTGAGCCTCAGCGGCTAGTCGTGACTCATTTAGCTGCGCCTGTGCAGCACTTACTTGCGCGAGCAACTGCTCTGCTTCGGCAACCTTCACCCGATGATTGACTTCAGCCTGGCGCAAGCCTGCTTCTCGGGCGTCTCCAAGACGAGTGCGCACCCCCCACAACAGGTCGCGCTCATGCCTGCGAAGACTCCTGCCCGCGGGCGGAGTGACGACCTGCTGTGCTTCAGCGATAAACTCGTCTGGGGGCAGCGAGTCGTGCTGGTCAATCACTGTTTGCAGCAAGAGCGAGTAGGCGGTGGGCTGGGCGTTTCGCTGCCATATTAAGCCAGCAAGAACGGCTACGGCCGCACTCAGCAAAAGGGTGATCACCGCTAAATGTGCGGTCGAAAGCACGGGCTGCTGTTCATGGGTCGTGGCATACTCGGCGCGGAAAATTGCTTGCCGGCGGGCCTCTGCAACCTCCATCTGGTTCCGTTCACGACGCCGCACGATGGTTTCTGGACTGCCCACGTCGGCCGGCAGCCGAAACTTGCCGATGGAAACAGTGTGAACGCTCGGAATAGATGCAGCCACCGGTGCCAGACGGCGGCGGATGTCTACGATCTCGTCCAGGAGTTCCTCGTAGTCTGCAAAACGGTCATTTCGATGCTTCGCCATCATGCGCGTCACCAATCGCCGGGCTCGCTCCGGCACAAATAAGACGTCAGAATCCGGGAAAAGAACGGAGGCAGTGGCATGCATCTGTGCGAGTTGGCTACTAGACGAACTTGAAAAGGGCGGATAGCCGATGATCGCATGATACAGCGTCGTCCCAAGTGAATAGATGTCCGTCCGACAGTCGAGATCTCCGACGCGAAACTGCTCGGGTGCCATGTAGGCTGGGGTACCACAAACAGATGCCTGACTGGCCTCCGTCGCCCGCACAGCGATCCCAAGATCCATGACCTTGGCACTGCCGTCTTCGAGGATGATAATATTCTCCGGCTTCACGTCACGGTGAATTAACCGCTCTTCCGTCCAGGCAGCATGCAACCCCTCTGCAACTTGTTGCGTCACATTTAAGGCACGATCCAGCTCCATCCGTGTCTCGGTGTTGATCTGCCCACTCAAGGTGTCTCCATCCACGTACTCCATCGCGTAGTACAGGTGGCCATCATCAGTGCCGAATGCATGGGCCTGGACGATATTGGGATGATTCAGCCGGGCTGCGGATTTGGCTTCAGTCAGGAAATGATCTGCGTAGGTTTTGTTCTGTGCGTATTCCTGATTCAAGACCTTCAGGGCGACGGGGCGATCCAGACTGAGTTGTCGAGCCAGAAACACGCGCGCCATCCCGCCAGCGCCAATCTCCTTTTCGATCGAGAAGTCGCCGATCACGCACCCAGCTTTGAGATTGTCGGCGGGTACCTTCACCTGCTTCCGGCAGTTCTCACAGACCACAGACTTCACGACCGAGTCCGAGGACGTTCGGTTAATGTGGAAACAGAAAAAGCATTGAAATCGCATAGGGGGACAGCGTGAAGGAGGAGAAGTAGGTAGCAGCTGTGTACTGGGGGGTAAACGCGAGTGGCCTTCGTCTATCGCGAAGGCGCTAGGGAAGTTTTAATCGACGAACATGCAGACTGCTGTGATATTGTCAGTCCCGCCGCCTTCGAGGGCATGGGCAATCATCCGTGAGACCGCGTCTGCAGGCGCTTTTGCCTCGAATCCAGTCCGGCATAGCTCCTTCGGCCCGACAAGTGACGACAGGCCGTCGCTGCAAAACAAATAGCGATCCCCGGGCAACACGGTCTGCAACTTAAAGTCAATCTCCAGACGGTGCTGGGTGCCAATGCAGTTCGTAAGCGTATGTGAGAGCGGATGCATGGCGGCTTCAGCTGGCGTCATCCCCCCGCGCTTGATCATCTCCGTGACTAGGGTCTGGTCCGAGGTCAGCTGAAAAAGCTTGTGTCTGCGAAAACAATAGCAGCGGCTGTCCCCGACGTGGGCTATGACCATGCGCTCGCCCGCCATCACGGCGATCGTCGCCGTGGTCCCCATGGGCCATTGAATGTCCAACCGTGAATTGATTTGGTACACGTGTTCATTCGCATCGCACAAGGCTGCGCGCAGAAAGGTTCGGATCTTTTCTTTGGAGGTAAAGGTCTCCTGGTCCGCACTGTTCCAGGCAGCAAGCAGGTACCGAACAGTCAGGAAGCTTGCAACTTCGCCGCCCTCATGGCCGCCCATGCCGTCTGCCACACCCAGCATGACGGATTGGCCATCCTCGCTCCGGGCGTAGACATAGCTATCCTCATTATGCGGACGAATCAGGCCCACGTGGCTTGCGCCCTCCACCAATACCTGGCGCTTGCCTTTGTGGGATCGCTTGCGGAGTAAGGATTGGAGAAGGGACATGGACTCTCGTGAAAGGGGCGCACGACCGCGCCGGGCGGAGAAAAGCGATGGATCAGTAAAATACGTGCGCGGCGCTCACGTCAATGTGCAATCCCAGGAATCATCATCAGACCGCTGCAGCGAGAAAGTGCGACCGCGAGTTAATCGCCGATTTCACCAGCGCATTTATTGCCCAGACCTGCCAGCATTGCTGACGCTTCAAGGTCCGTCTTGGCCAGCGAAACTGAATCCTAAAGATTCGGAGCTCAGAGAGTTGCAGCTCGATCTGGCCCCAGACCGCGCGATCATCATCCACGATCCAAACCGTACTGGAACCTTAGCTCAGTCAGCCTCGCTCCAGACCAGTAGGCACCGTTTTCCTGGGGGGCTACTGCCTAGCGAACCGTTCGGCTGGGCACGTGAGCTCAAAGCGAAAAGTTCTGTTAGAGAAGCCTCATAGACTTCGCGACCAAGGATAAATGTTTTTTGTCTCTTAATTCAGCGAGCGCAAATAGCACACCGTCAACGACGATTGTCGTTGGCCTGCCAGATTGGTGCGACTTTATCCGTTATCTCCAGAATGCCTCTCGAACCAGCGCCAGCTAACTAACGGCCGCCAATGGTAATCAACCGGCGGAGCGGGGGCTCTGATTTCCCCCAAGATGCGCATTCATAGACATTCGCGGTCATCTTAAATGCCTGATCAGTGCCCTCAAAGATATCTACGACCAGCCCGATCCGCCCCTCTGCCCGAAGTAGCCTTTTACGCCAGCGTGTGTCTCTGTCACAGTCGCCTGATGGTATTGCATGTTCACACCGACGGTCATCTTCGCTGGTAGAGGTGCTGTGCCGGCGCAATATGGGCACCAAACACATGACCTGACTTAGGGCTCGGAATGTCGTCCAAAGCCACTAGCCACGTACCGCAGAGTGCGAATGCATTAAGAAGCCTTTCGGCCACAGGCCGTTCCGTAGAGTAGGCCTCTCACCTTCAAAGTGTCTGCCGGTGCGACATAGACTTCAGATTGTCGCCCGAGATCGAGGAGCCCTCTTACAAGCGCAGCGGACGTGATCCCTTCCTGTGCCAATTAAATTGTCCGGCCTTCCTTCCCGCTGAAGAGATGACTGTGCGTAAGATAGGCAGGGGCATCCTGTGTCACATCAAACCACTTTAGAATTGCCCGTAAGTAGCGAACATAATTTCTGTGCTGTTCCTCCGTTGTGCCCGGCCGGAAAATTGGCTTCAGAGTCTGCCAAGCGCTCGGCAACTTCCTGCTTTACCCGACTGGTTTCGCCACGGTTGAGTACTACCCAGGGGGAGTAGCCCGCACGCAGGATAACTACATCGTGCCCAGCGCTTCCGTCGCTCATCGCGCCCCTGGTATCCGGCGATGTTCCTGTGATTTTTAGTACGATTGACTTGTGATGGTCGCATTGATCCGGCTGAAGAGTTAACCCAGCGAGGTGCAGCGACCGGGTGCCGTCCTCCGCAGTATCAATCGCCTGTACAACGAGTCGATAGCTCCCAACCTCGCCAGCGCGAATGCTGCCCGCCACCAGTACCCGAAAGATGCAGGTCGTAGATTTCATGGCGTCTCCTACTCGTCCTATTTAGGGGAGCTATGTGATCCTACTTCTGTTACCATGAACATCCATAAATACCAATCAAGCTAGACTTCATCGTCGCCTCGGAGAAAGCTGCCCCCCTAATTGTGTGCGGTCCATTCTGCGAGAGTTCACTCGCCTCAGGAAGGTAGGAGACCTACAGTCGCTTGTGGGTAGATGCGCCCATTCGTATTTCAAGGCCAGCTTTTGCCCAGTATTCAGCGAGGAATCAAACAGCAACTGCGGACCTTCTGACTCGGGCACCGAGCATTGGCAAGGAGGATCGGAGCAAACAGCGAAAACTTTTTTTGTAATCACTGCGGAAAACGCCGTGCCCTACGCTGCTTACGAGTGTATGCGTATACTCAGTTCCCGTCGGATAGGAAGGCTCTTATGCACCGTACCACTATATTTCTCCTCCTCGTAACCTCTGCGGTCTCTCTACACGCAGTCGACAGAGCCGGTAACTGGGAACAAATCAACCTCGAGATGTCCAAAGGCCGCCCCAAGAGTGCGATCAAACTGCTCGAGCCGCTGATAGAAAAATCCCTTGCCGCCAAGGACTATCCGGAGGCGGTAAAAGGCATCGGTTTTCGGATCAAGCTTGAGGGCGACATCGAAGGCCGGAAGGCCGAAGAACGCATCGCCCGCTTGCACACCGAGATCGAGCAGGCCCCCAACGCCATGAAACCGGTGCTCGAAACCCTGCTTGGGCACTGGTACTGGCACTACTTCCAGCAGAATCGCTGGCGCTTTATGCAGCGCACCAAGACTGCCGAAGCACCCGGCGACGACATCCAGACCTGGGACTTGGCCAGGATCTTTGCCGAAATCGATACGCACTTTTCAGCCGCGCTTGCTGCCGCTGAAACACTCCAGGCCATCCCAGTGAAGGCGTGGGACGGCCTGCTCCACAAGCCCGGATACACCAAGTACGGCGACGCCATCAACGGGGTGCTGGACAGCTATCGCCCCACCCTCTACGACTTCCTCGCCCATCAGGCCCTCGACTTCTACCGCACCGGCGAACAGGCCGGCGCCAAAGCCCAGGACGCCTTTGAACTCACCAGCGACAGCCCAGTCTTCGACGGTCCCAAGGCCTTTCTCGCTTGGCAGCTCCCAACCACTGACAAGACCGCAAACACCGTCAAAGCCCTGCGCCTCATGCAGGACCTCATGCGCTTCCATGAGCAAGGCGAGGACATCTCCGCCTTGATCGACGTTGACCTCGCCCGCCTTGTCTACGCTCACAACACCGCCGTCGGCTCCGAGAAAGCCGACCGTTACAAAGCCGCGCTCGAGCACTTTGTCACCGAAAATGCCGACCACCGCATCTCCGCTCGCGCTCTAGCTGCTTGGGGCCAGGTCCTCTACGACGAGGGTGAGCGTGTCGCAGCCCACACACTCGCCTCCCGCGGCAACACACTCTTTCCCCACACCCCTGGTGGCAATCAATGCTATAACCTGCTCCAGCAGATCGAGTCCAAGTCGTCACAGATCCAGGCCGAGCGAGTCTGGAATGCCCCCTTACCCACCATCTCCGTCACCTATCGCAACCTCACTGAGGTCCATTTTCGCGCTGTCCGCTACGACTGGGAGTCCTTAGTCACCCGTAAGGGCTGGGGCTGGGAAAATCTTGACCTTCAGCAACAGCGAGAGTTGCTCAAGAAAAAGCCCGTGGCAGCCTGGACCGCAGTGCTTCCGGCCACCGACGACTACCATGATCGCCAGCACCTAGTCCCTGTCCCCGAAGGGCTCGAGCCAGGTTTCTATTTTCTCATCAGCAGCCATACGCCCGGCTTAGAACAACTGGACAACGTCGCCAGCCACACCCCGTTTTGGGTCAGTGATCTCGCGCTCATCCTGCGCGAACAGCGCCGCAGCGACCAGCTCCACGGCTTCGTCCTTGACGCCCGCCATGGCCGCCCTGTCCAAGGCGCCAGGATCCGCACCTGGGTGCGCGGCAATCACGGCGAAAAAAGGCCTGGCCCTAGAACACAGACTGACGCCAAGGGCCTCTTCCATCTCCCTGCCAGTCCACGCCAAAGCTACATGATCCTTGCCAGCCATGAAGGCCAGCAACTCGCCGCACTCCAAGACTCGCGCGTGAACAGCTGGAGCGCGCCCAGCCCTCGCACTCAGACCCTATTTTTTACCGACCGCTCGCTCTACCGGCCCGGGCAGGAAATTCGCTACAAGGGCCTTTGCATCCACTTCGATCAGGAAGGCGATACCTACAGCACCCTCAGTAACCAATCCGTCACTGTCCAGTTTCGCGACGTCAACGGCAAAGAAATTGCCAAGCAAGAGCACACTGCCAATGACTACGGCTCGTTCAGCGGCAGCTTCACCGCCCCTGCCGATCGCCTCGCCGGCCGCATGGTGCTCCGTACCGGCAACCCGCGCGGTCAGACCTCGGTCAACGTCGAAGAGTACAAACGGCCAAAGTTCAAAGTCACCCTTGATGCACCCACCCAAGCCGCCCGGCTCAATGATACCGTCAGCCTCACAGGCCACGCGAAGGCCTACACCGGGGCCGCAGTCGACGGTGCCAAAGTCCGCTACCGCGTCGTCCGCGAAGTCCGCTACCCTGACTGGTGGCGCTGGTGCTCTTGGTGGTGGCCCCCCAGTCCCGGGAACAGCCAGGAAATCGCCCACGGCATTGCGGAGTCCGCAACCGACGGCTCCTTTGCCATCAGTTTCAGCGCTA
>DMTJ01000055.1 GCA_003477185.1 Lentisphaeria bacterium | reverse complement strand
TAGCCAACTGAGCTAATGCCCCAAAAAGGTCGCTTATCGCGAGCAGACGGACAATAATTGACCGTCTGGCTAATGCCACCCAATTCGTGGATTTATTCCGCGATCAGTGCTTTGGGAAGGAGCAGGGATCCGGTGGCATGTGGACGCGGGCGGCTGCGGACTCCGCCCGTGCGTCCTCCAATTGCTGGCGCAACTTCGCAATGGTAGTCGTGATCTCGCGTTGGCTTTTCTCCCAAGTCCGGGCGATCCGGCGCAGACGGCTGGTGTCGGCGATGATGATGGCGCCGGGCGCAGGCGCATGGTGCGGCACGGAACAGCCATAGCGCCACGTCGTACCCCCATACTGCTGGGCTTGGTTGGCCAGCTGGTCGAGGTCGCTGATATGTCCTTGGCGCTGGTAGATGTCTGCCTCCAGGCGTTTGATTCTGCGCGCCAGCGTCCGGATTCTGGACCATCGCTGAATATGCTTGCGGCGGAGGCTATAAAAATGGCGGCTATCGGCGTCGTAGATCTCTCCTTTGTGGCGAATGCGCAGCCGGGTGGGAGAGCCGAGCAGAATGCGGGCCTCCACTTGGGCGCCTGAGCTGAGCCGATGCACAGCTTTTTTATGCCGGTTGAAGAGGGGCGCACCGGATTTCGCGCTCGCAACGTAAGGGGACCACGGAGTTTCCTGCAGGAAGTCTTCAAAGAGCTGCATACGCAGGCAAAAGCGCTCTTGGTTCTGTAGCAATTCGGCCGCGAGGCTTTCGACGGTTTTGGATCTAGCGGCAACAGTGGCGGCAAGCTCAGCAATCCTTTTGGCCATGGCTCGCTGTAGCCGCCGCAGCTCGAACAGGGCTAGAATGTCGCGCTTCTGCATCTGCGCGATGGGCTCAGGGCGGGGAGTCTCGGCAGTGGGCCTTGGCGTCACCCAGGTGGTGTACTGCCACTGGAGGGTGCTGGCTTGCTCGAGTTGGGCGTAGGCGCTTCGCTGATCCCAGAGCTGCTGGCTGGCGCCTACGAGGTCCTGCCTAGCGGCATCAAGGCGGCTGCCGACTCTGGCGTTCTCTGCCGCATGGTGGCGCTTCATGTCAGCCATGCTGAGGAAGTCGGCGCTGCGGGCGCGGTATTGCTGGCTGTCGAGCACGACCGAGAGCCAGTCGCGTTCGGTGGCCCAGACTTCTGTCCAGATGACGGTCGCACGGGGGAGGTAGGCCTGGGCCTTATTCTCGCCAAAAAGCGTAGCGGAGCGGGCGATGACCAGCTGCAACACCTGGTCCGCGTAGAGCGACGGGGTGATGAGCAGAAAAAAAATGAGTGTGAACTTTGTGAACACTTGTAGCAGGATGCCTGGTGGCGGCTATATAATGCGGGGTGGATGTATGACGCGGCGGGACGACTTCTATTCACGGTATGGATACAGAGTGACAACATATTCGGCTGAAGCACAACTGAAAACTGGAATTGCGGGTCTTCTTCGCGTCGGCGTAGGCATGGCCTTTCTAGTTTTGGCGTTGATGAAGGTGTACTCATTCAAGGATGGTGAGTTCGCGGTGTCGGCGGCTTTTGAGCTGTATCTGGTGAATCAGACGCCTCTTACAGAGCGCGCTCATGCGGCTGTGGCTTCACGCGCTTTGATCTGGGTAGAGCTGGTTTTGGGCGGTTTGCTGCTGTTTCGCTATGGTGCGCGGCATGTGGCAGTGGCGACGATCGCGCTGCTGGTGGTGTTTACGGGCTACTTGTTCACGCAAATTGGGTCTCCGGATTGCGGGTGCTTCGGCGACCATGCGCAGATTACGCCATGCATGTCTGCGCTGAAGAACTTGGTGATGATCGGGATGCTGGTGCCGAGCGTGCTGTGTGTGTCGCTGCCGAGGCTGTGCCTAAAACGCACGAGCGGCGTGGCGGCGTTGTCGTTGCTGTTGGTGACTGCGGGGATGCCGATATCGCGGCCAGCGCCGGTGCCTGATGAGGGAACCAATCCGGAGATTTTGGCGGTACAAGCGTATTTATCGATGGACTGTGAGCATTGCCAGGAAGCGGCGATGATGCTGGCGGCGCTGGAGGCAGACCTGGCACCGGCCGAGGTGGTCTTCTATCTACTGGGAACGGAGGAGCAGCTCCCGGAGTTCTTGGGCATCACGGGCAGCGAGCAGGTTCGACACCAGATTATAGACGACGCTGTATTCTGGTCGCACATCGAGAGCGCGCCACCGCGGATCGAGTTGCGCCGAGGGGCAGAGCTGTTGGCGGGTTGGAATCAGGATGAGCTTTCTTCGGACGTGCTGTACGAGGCGATCGAGCAGGCTGTTTTGACAGGAGCGCGTGAGGAATAATGATGGCTGTGGTGAGAAGAACACGGACGTGGCAGGGAGAAGACGATCGTGCCTGATATGAACGAGATCGTGGGAACTCACGACATACTGCTTATTGTGCTGGATTCGCTGCGCTATGATGTGGCTGCGCAGCTCCTGTATTCCGGAGAGACACCGGTGCTGCGCAGGTATGTGGGGGAGTGGGTGGAAGCCCATACGCCCGGGACGTTCGCGCTGCCTGCTAATCACGCATTTTTTGCCGGGTTTCTGCCGACGCCGCTTGAGGGATCGCGCACGCGGCTGTTCGGCTCTCGCATTGCTGGCAGCGAAACCGCTACGACGAAGACCTGCACCTTCGAAGAGCCCGACATCGTCCGTGGGCTGGCGGCACGCGGTTACCACACGCTTTGTGTGGGAGGAAACGGTTTTTTTACCAAGGAATCCCCGCTGTCTTCGGTACTCCCCGACTATTTCGTGGAGAGCCATTGGACACCAGAGTTTGGCGTCGGAGATGTGAACTCTACGTTTCAACAGGTGAGCTTTCTGTGTAAATGGCTTTCGCAACATCCGGAGGATAAGCTGCTGTTTACCTACCTGAATATCGTGGCCACACATCAGCCGACGAATATTTACCTGGACTGGGAAGAACCGGATTCGCTGGAGTCTCACGCTGCTGCCTTGGAGTACGTAGACGACTGCATTGCGCCGCTGTTTGAGGCCTGTGCGCTACGGCGCGACACGTTCGTGATCATCTGCTCTGATCATGGCACGGCGTATGGCGAGGACGGTTTCTACGGGCACCGCAACGGGCATTCGGTCGTGACGACCGTTCCGTACGCGCATTTCCGCTTGAAGGCCCAAAGAGATCCTGGATTCTCCGTTCGTCACTGAGTGGGCGACGGGCGCGTGATGACACCAGAAATCGCCCGTGCCGTGTACGATGGGATTCAAGCGCTGAGGCGCGAGCCGGTGCGGCGAACGTTGGCTGCGCGCATGGCGTCTGCGGACTGGACCGCAGAGCAACTGACAGACTACTAGCAGCGGGAACTGCGCCGGGCGTTGACGCACGCAGGAAGCCAGAGCCTGTACTCCGCTAAAATGTTCGCACAGTCAGGCCTGAATGCAGAGTCCGCAACGACCGCAGAGCTACAGCGCTTCCTAATTTTGGACAAGGCGAAGATTGAGCGAGAGGGCCAACGGCTGCGTGCTCCTAACTGGGGTGGGCCCGTGGCGATCGAAACCACCACTTGGGTGAACACCCGGTCACCAGCCACCGTAATCACCGAAAATCCATGCCCAGGCGTTGCCGTCCCCAGAATCGCTGGCGGGGCTTCTGGGCATTGCGCTGCGGACAGCAAGAGTCGCGGCGATCAGGGCGATCAGGGCGATCAGGGCAATGCCGTTTTTCACGCAGTGGGATTTAGCGCTACAGCTCTTTGAGACGTTTCTCGAGTTGTGCGGCGTGCAGATCGACGGGGCGCAGTTGCTCTGGCGGGATGGCCTCGAACCACTTGCGATCTTGGCTGATATTGGTCGGTGAACTAGTGGTCACACCAATGATGTTCATGGAATTGGGGCCAAACTTCGCAGGCGGCCATTCGAGCTCTTGCTCCGCCCGAATGCCCCAGAACGTTTCGCGGGCCCCGCTGTGCTTACCAAGTTGGGCGCCGCCACCGCAACGCCAGACCTGGGAACCGCTCCCGACGTCAATGTTGCTGAAGAGATTCTCGTAGGGCGCTCGCTTGTGATGGTCGAACGAGAGATTACTCCCCTTGCCATTCTTGACCACGTTGCCAGCCATGAGGTTGGTCATGGTGATGTCATGGATGAATTTCGCTTGAATGTCGAAGTTCTCCAGCAGGCAATCCTGGCCCATTGTCACGCCATGATGACCGGTGTCCCCATTCATGGGCTGCCGCGTGCCGTCGATGCGCAGGCCGTCCATCGTGCAGTGCTGGCCGCTGAAAAATACGCCGCTGTCGCAGTTTGAGATGCGAACGTCGCGAATCCAGCAGTCAGAGACTCCATTCATGGCGATCGCGTTCATGCCCAGTTCGCTGAAATGTCCGTTGTACGGCTTGGCTGGAAATGAGATTGCCAGGCTCTCGATGCCAGATTCTGTGACGCTCGCTTGGGAGGTCGTCAAGCGCGGCTTCCACGCCTGGCGCACGTCCCAGCGCGCCGGCCGGTCGAGGGTGATACGATTGGCTTCGACAGCCACGACTCGGCAGATCATGTCTACGGACACGGGGCGGGTGATCTCGTCAGTGTCACCGGAGTCTTCTGAATAGAGATGTGAAAGCAGAGTTTTCTGCGCGTCATCGGTCATGCGCAGCGCGACTCTCTGGCCCAGCTCGATGCCGGCTGCGCTCTCGAGCACAAATTGCCTGCCGCCACGGGCGGACTCGGAGACAATCGCAGATAGCGGCTTGGATTTTTCCTGGCCTTTCAGCCACAGGAATCCGCCAGACCACGAGTAGTTGGACGTAGCTTTCCCGCTGGTGGTCGCGCCCATGTTCGGGCGGACGTCCTCCAGTTCAGTTGTGATCTGTAGGACTGTGGCGTTGCTGCCTTCACCGCGCAGGACTAGGTTGGGCTTCTTCAGCCAAAGGATGTCACTGATGACGTAGTGGCCTGCAGGAATGAGGATAGCGCCCTGCTCGGTCTGGGCGATTGCCTGCTTGAATGCCTCGGTATCGTCGGTCTGGCCATCGCCCTGGGCGCCGAAGTCCTTTACGTTGGCGGTCACCGGATACACCGGAAGGGGAACTTCCCCGAAATGATAGCCAGCGTACGAGAAGTCCGGCAGGCGGCTGGCAGGCGACCATGCTTCGCCGGCAGTTCCCCAAAGTTGCGAGTGGGGCGTGTCCTGTGCTGCGGCAGGGCTGATGAGTGAATTAATCGTAAATAGGAGGACGATTGCCGGTAATTGGGTGCGGGAGGGCAGCATGTTACATAGGTCCTTGGTGCGACGCGGGCGTTACACGACAACGTGGAAGGTTGAGTTATGCACCGCCGTCATAAGGTAAACTATGTCCGTACGCGGCAGTGCTAACTGATAGGTGCAGATTTGATGAATAACGATATTCGCCCCAATGTTGTTTTTGTGCTGACGGATGATCAGGGACCGGGGGATTTGGGCTGTGGCGGTAATCCCGTGGTCGAAACTCCCAATATCGACGCGTTTCACGCGGAAGCAGTACGGCTGACCAACTTCCATGTCGGGCCGACCTGTGCGCCGACTCGATCGGGGCTGATCACTGGTCATTACGCTAATTCCACGGGCGTCTGGCATACGATTGGCGGTCGCTCGCTGCTGCGCGGCAATGAGGTGACTCTGGCCACTGTCTTTGCCGATAACGGCTACGCCACGGGGCTGTTCGGCAAGTGGCACCTGGGGGATAATTACCCGTATCGACCGCAGGACCGTGGCTTTCAGGAGACCGTCACGCACGGTGGCGGTGGCATATCGCAGATGCCTGACTATTGGCAGAACGACTATTTCGACGACGTCTACTCGGTGAATGGCGAGCCCAAGCGGTTCGAGGGCTATTGCACGGATGTCTGGTTTCGCGAAGGAATGGACTTCATTGAGCGACATGCCGCTGAGCCGTTTCTGTGTTTCATCACGCCCAATGCGCCACATGCGCCTTACAATGTGGAGCCAGCGTACAGCGATCGCTACAAAGGCCGCGCCTGCAATCCGGCGCGCGAGCGCTTCTATGGCATGATCACCAATATCGACGAGAATTTTGGCGCGCTTACGCAGAAGCTGGATGAGCTCGGGATTGCGGACAACACGATCGTGATTTTCATGACCGACAACGGCAGTGGCGGCGGTGTTGCTGGCGATGCAGACCATTTTGTGGTGAGCGGCTATAACGACGGCCTGCGTGGCGCCAAAGGATCGCCCTACGATGGTGGGCACCGGGTGCCGTTCTTTATACGCTGGGGCAATGGCAATCTGGTTGAACCACAGGATATCGACACGCTCACCGCATTCGTGGATTTCATGCCGACGATGATGGATGTATGCGGGATCGACGTGGCGGACTACGAGCAGCTAAACTTCCACGGGCAAAGCCTGAAGCCGTTGCTGACTGAGATGAGTCCTGAATGGCCACGGCGCGCGATCACCACCGACTCACAGCGGTTGACCAACCCTGTGAAATGGCGCCAGTCCGCGGTGATGACGCAACAGTGGCGGCTGATTAATGGCAAAGAGCTGTACGATGCAACAAGTGACCGTGAGCAGCGCCATGATATTGCGGCGCAGCATCCGGACGTGGTGGCGACATTACGGAATGATTATGAAGCTTGGTGGGCGTTGGTAAGCGAGCAATTCGACGATTCTATTCCAATCTCGATTGGTGCGGATCAGGAAGAAGAGGCTTGCCTGCGGGCCCATGATT
>DMTJ01000590.1 GCA_003477185.1 Lentisphaeria bacterium | reverse complement strand
TCATCGGCGGCACTATTCGCAGTGTCAACCCGCTCGATGATCCTGATGGCGATGGGGTCCCTAACGTGCACGAATTTCTGTTGGGCTTGAATCCCAATGCCGCAGATTCCAACAATAATGGAGTTCCAGATGGTGAGGAAGACCATGACGAGGATGGCCTGACCAATGGTCGGGAAGCCACACGTGGTACGAACCCGACTCTTGTGGACTCAGACGATGATGGCCACAATGACTTTGAAGAAGCAGTCGGTGGCTTTAGCCCCATTCGAGCGGAGAGTCACCCGAATGCACAGCGCGGTAGTTTGAACCTCGCTGGCCTGAGCGGTGCCGCATCTCCCGTGAACTCGAACCATATCCTGCTAGGCGACAATGGCTGGACGATTGAAACTTGGTACCTGCCAAGTGCGTCCGACCTGACCTACAGCGCCGATCAGGACGTGCTTTTGCTCGGCACTCCAACCGTAAACGCGACGCGGGAAATTTCCCAAGTCAGCTACTACAACGATCCAATCGACTCGGCCAATGACGCAGCTTGGGTGGATTGGCTCGCAGACGGGCTCGATGCCACTGATCTTATCCTAGTTGGAACCCCCACTGGGGAAGTCACCGATGTGATAGGCCTCAGCTTTGTCGTCTATGTCGATGATAACGATGGTGGATCGCCCTATGATCACGTCTGGTTGGATAATGGCGATCGCCGATTCGTTGAAGCCGACGATGTTGTTCTCAGCGGAGCTCCTGCTGAGGCTGCTGTTCTTACCGATACGGTCCACAGTATTGTGGTTGATCCAGCCGACACGCCCGATAATGGATCGGATGATGTGGTTTGGCTGGACGCAGGGGGCGACGTCACCCCGACGGGCGATTTGATTGCCCTGAAGTCTGATAGTGGCGATAGCCTCTACCTCTCTTTGATCGACGGCCGTCCGCAGGGCTCATTACGCAGAGGCAACATCGTTCTGGCAGAGGCAGGCGGCGACCATATTGCCCCGCTTGTACCGGGCCGTTGGGAGCACCTGGCAATCGTCTGGGCCCCGGAGGACAACAGCATTCGCCTGGTTCGAAACGGAGTCTTATTGATCGCACAACAAAACTCGGTCACCTCGATCACCGGTCCCGTGACGCTTGAAATTGGCGAAGTGGGTGTCGGCTACATGGATGACATCCGTATCTGGGATGGAGAACGTCCTGAACTGGCTATTGCCAATGACTTGAATACAGCGATCGTGACTGATTCCGTGGCAAATATCGCACCGTTCGAGCCCGAGTTGATCGCGCAGGAACTGGACGGAGCCACCTTCGCCACACGCAACATTTACGAATCCGCCTACACGCTACTCGCCTACTTCCAGTTCGACGATGGTGGTGTCTACGCTAATGACGCTCTCAGATCGGTGGATTTGGATCGTGCGCTGTCAGCTGTACAGACCAATAGCCACTTCGCACCGGTCGAACTGTCCAATGACGCGGACGGCGACGGCCTGCCTGACTGGTGGGTCGATCAGCACGAGCTCAGTACCTTCCCTGACAACACGACCTACGACGTCGGAATCTTTCGCCAGGACCTCAACGTGGATGGGTTCGTCACGGACACAGATACCACCGGCTGGAGCACTGGAGTGCTCAATGGTGCCATCACTTCGACAGTTCTCAATCTGAATGCGCCCATGGTAAACGATCCTGGTCACATCTTCCGCGACTTCCTCGCGTATGGCTCGATTGGCTCCGAGAGCGCACGGTCCGCCGTAATGATGGACTCCGGAAAATTCCTTGCCTTGCTGAAGTACATCGAGTTGGCGCGCATTCCTGGGACTGCACCGCTGGAGTTTGATCTTGTCAACTCCGACATTCTCGAGCTGTATATCAACGGCGAGGAGATCCTGGGCGGGGCGACCAGCGTCGGCACCGGCAGGTTTACCGTCAATATCGCCCAATACCTCGAGGTTGGACGAAACCAGATCTATGCAGTTCTTGCCGATGTTAGCGGTTCTACCCAAAGCATGCTCGTCACGGCGCCTGGTTTCTATACCCTCATCATTCCCAATGGCGATCCAAGCGCTATTCTTCAGCCTTGGGCACCGCAGCTGCACACCTGGCCACGTGCCAATATGAGTGTTGCGATCGGTCTGGTCATGGACGGAACCCCCGTGATTGTCCGTGGCGATGATAGTGACTATGACACCCGAGCTGTCTGGTACGGCCGTGCTGCCACATTCCTTGATGATGTGACGCCGGTGGACCGGCTTGGCCGCACGCCGCCAGACCCCAACTTCGGCTTCCTCAACACCGATACAGATGGGTTCTCCAATGCCTATGAATTCCTCTCAGGATCGAATCCACGGGATGAAGATAGTGATAATGACGGGATCAGCGACCCGGAAGAAGATACCGATGATGATGGAATCACAGATGGTCAGGAGCAGGAACTGGGCACTCATCCTCTGCTGGGAGACACTGACGATGACGGCTTCGCCGATGGCGTCGAAATTACGCTTGGCTCAGACCCGACAGATGGCAACAGTCGTCCGTTGGCTACGGCCGCAGATGCCTATAAGGCGTTGAGCCTGGATGGCCGTGGTTATCTGGAATTGCCAAACTCTGCTGACTATTCGCTGCCCAGCTGGACCTTGGAAATGTGGGTCCGGCCGGATGTGGACAGTGATGGTGTCTTGTTCCAACGTGTGATCGGGACCGAACCGGTATTAGTCATCAGCAAAGGACTGCGCCTGAACGTTGACGGAACGGTCACCGTTTACTTTACGAAAGCCGATGGCGGTGACGAAATTTCTGCGACATCCTTGAGTGCGATTGCCCGTGATGGCGAAACCTGGACCCACGTGGCTGGATCGTTTGATCTCGCCACCCGAACCCTGTCCCTGATCGTGGACGGCGAACTCGTCGCGACAACGACCAGCGGCGTTCCCTCGCCGCTGTCGGGGCCAGGTCCGATTTCAATTCGAGCGGGCGAGACCTACGAAGGCCTGGTTGACGAGTTGCGCTTGTGGGCTGGGGCGCTGACTCCAGAAACCATCTTAGGACGCAAGGATGACACACTTAACCTCGGAGAGGCGAACCTGGTGGCTTACTTCCGCTTTGATGACGTGGGTCGATTCGCGCAGGATTCAACTGCGCAGACCGATTGGCTCGAGGAGTGGAGCAGTGCGGCAACTCTCTATGGCGCCGAGATCGTAACGACAATCGATGGCCCGGTTGAGGACTCTGTGCTTGACGCAGATGAAGACGGTCTGCCCGACGAATGGGAAGTCGAACACTTCGGCGACCTTTCGGCCACGCCGGATGGGGACAATGACTTGGATGGCATTACCAACCTTAACGAATACCTCGCTGGTCTCAACCCCACCCTGACGGACAGTGATGGCAACCAGATTGAGGATGGCGAAGAAGACACCGATGGCGACGGTATCGCCAACATCATTGAACAGAATGCAGGATTACGCATTGATCTGGCCGATTCGGATGGCGATGGGTTGCCTGACGGCAAGGAAATGGCCTTCGCTGACCCGGGTGCCGTCTATAGCGGCGCGCTTGAGCCGTTGTCCCCGTACGTGTCTCGTAACCTGCTCCTAGATGGTTCCAGCATCTTGCTGCCTCTGTCCGAGCGCTTCTCGTTTCTTGAAGTCGAAGAAGAAGTGACTGGCTTGGGCCCACAGGTGGAAATTACCGCACCGATCGCTGGTGCCAGCATTGACGATCGCTTTGTGACTGTTACCGGAACGGCCAGCAGTACCTCTGCGATCGTGGCACTGAACTTCTACGTGAACAACTTGCTGGCGGATTCGATCCCAGGTGGCGAGAGCTTCAGCCGTACGATCGTGATTGCGGCCAATGAAAACGAGATCACCGTGGAAGCAGAAGATGGTGCTGGTCTATTTGGCTATGCCTCGGTCAACATCACCAGCACCGTCGCAGAAGCGGACATTCGCGTCACCCAGACGTGGGATGTGAACGGCGATTTGGATACCTGGCTGGTGGACCCCACATTCCGCCACATGGGCTGGACCACCTTCGGCCCTGGGTACCCAGATGTTTTCAACGGCGTGACCACTGATGCTGGGCAGATCCCGGGCTCTGATCTCGACATTGATGACATTAGCGGCACTGGCCCTGAGAACATTACCGTGTTTTCCGGCTCTGCTGAAGATGGCGTTTATCAGGTCTGGAGCAACAACTACAGCAACGGTGGCGATCCGCAGAGCACCATTCGCGTGCTGGTCCACGAAGGTCAGCCGGACGAGCGGCTAGTCGAGTTTGGCCCGACGACCATGAGCGTTACCGATAGCAATGGCACCAACGAAGAAGCCTGGTGGCATGTGACCGACATCAGCTGGCCGAGCGGTGCAATGAACCCACCTGGACGCGCTGTATCCGGCAGTGGCACCGAGCTCGTGCGCCGTACCAACACCCTCGAGGGCTTCACCATTGAAATGTGGGTCCGGCCAACTGCTGCTCTGCAGTCCGGTGCCTTGTTCCAGTACGCAAATCTGTCTGGGCTTGTCGCCTACAGCGTCGGCCTGAACGAGAATCGGCCGTACTTCCAGACTATGCTGGCTCCGGGCGTCCATGAGACTCTCGAGATGGAACATGCGCTTGCTGGTGACAGCTGGAACCATCTGGCCTTCACCTTCAATGGGGTGACAAACGAGATTCGCATTAATGTGAACGGCGTCAGCGTCGGCAAGTCCATCACTGGATTGAATATTACGCCTGGTGGTGTTGCCCATCTAAACGGTCCACACAACAGCACCACCTTGACGGGTGTG
>DMTJ01000218.1 GCA_003477185.1 Lentisphaeria bacterium | reverse complement strand
CGTCAGCTTTGCAGCTTTGAACGAAGTATTCTCGACCGTCGATCCAGACTTTCAGATCATGCCTGGCGGTGACTATCGTGAGCTTTACGATGAGCTGACTTCACGCTTTGTGGCTGCCACCGAGGCCGACTGATCCGCGGGCTGCTACATGACTGAGTTCATTGTCTTTCCACTGATTGGCGCGGCAATCGGCGCCGTCACCAACAAGATTGCGGTCCGCATGCTGTTTCGGCCCTATCGCGCGTGGCACATCGGCCGCTGGAGGGTGCCGATGACGCCCGGGGTCATCCCCCAGCAGCGCGAGGCTATCGCTGCAAACATCGCCGAGACCTTCGATGCTAACCTGCTGTCTGGAGATGAGCTTCATCGCATCTTGACCGGCGACAAGGCGCACCAGCGCATGGATCAGAAGGTCGAAGAAATCCTCGATCAGCTCGGTCCGTTTGCTAGCATGGCACGGCCTTTCAAGCCAAAGATTGTCACTGCCATCCTGGAAGGGCTCGAAGAGTACGTCAAGGAGATGATCCAACCAGGCGGCGAGTTAGACATTCGCAAGCGCATAGAGGATCGCATCAATGCCATGGACGTGGCCAAGCTTGAGCACCTCATCATGGGCTTCTCCGAGAAGCAGTTTCGCTACATTACGCTCTTCGGTGGGCTCATCGGCTTTTTCATCGGCCTCTTTCAGGCAGCGATTACGCCCTTTCTATAGGCGTACGCTGCGGGGTGCGCAGCTACAGATGTGCCACGAGCCCACTGCCATCCTGCATGGGGCACATCTAAAGTTGTGAAACGGGATTTTCGCTGCTGTTCGGCGTGTCCGTTGTCGCACAACGTACAGCGGGCCGCTCGCACTCTCAGGTCTGTAGTTTCTCCCGGCCCGAGGGAGCGCCGCGCTCCTTGGTCGCTAAAGTTGTGAGCTCCGACGGCGCTGCCTGCGGCCGTCGCAGTCACCATTTTTCTGCAATAAATTGCCCGTAACAGGACTCATTCAGCCTTGCGGTGACGCACCTGATCCAAGGCAACAGCGGCAACGATAATGGCACCTGTCACGATCTCCTGAACGAAGTTCTCGAGACCAAGAACGGTACAGCCTTTGTAGACGATCATGATAATCAGGGTACCGATGATCGTACCACCAATGCCGCCTACGCCACCGTTTAGGCTGGCACCACCAATTACAACGGCAGCAATCACGAGCAGTTCGGTGCCCATATCAGTTGTCGGGTCGCCCATCCCCAGCCACGAGAACCGCAACACACCGGCGATACCCGCGCAGCCAATGGCTACCACATAGGTCAGAATCTTGGTTTTCTCTACGTTGATGCCGCAAAGCCGAGCAGTGTTCTCGTTGGAACCGACGGCGTAGATGTGACGGCCAAAGCGGGTGTAGGTTAGCATCAGCCCGATGACAATGGCGAGCACGATCCAGATCCAAACGCCCGGCATCGGCAAGATCAAGTCGCCGACCTTGATGTCGCGCATCAAGTTGTTGAGCCAGATCGCTGTGCCATCGACTTCGTCGATGTCCGTGTAGACGGCACTCCCGCCAGCCATCCACTTGGCTGCACCGCGCAGCGATGCCCAGAGGCCGAGAGTGACGATAAAGGGGGGCAAAGGCGTCTTCTTGATGGTGACCCGGTTCAAGTACCAAAGAATGCCGCCCGCGACGATACCAAGCAAGATGCAAACAACGAGTGGCATGCTGTTACCATCACGCAGCCAGACGATGACAAGCCCGCCGAGAATGACGGCAGCGGCACGGCCAATGTGCCCCACCACGGCGGCACCAATCAGCAAACCAATGGCACCGCCAAGAACAATGCCGCCGATCGCCGCGCAGAGCGGCCAGAGTACCGGGTATTGCTCAACCAAATAGGTATCACCAGACTTCAGGTTGAGCAATCGGGCAAGGATGATGGTCACCGCGGCTAAGGTGCAACCGACGGAGAGATCAATGCCACCGGAAATAATGATTAACGTCGCCCCCACGGCGGCGATGCCAACGATGGCCGAGAGCATCAGAATATCGTTCATCGTGCCCCACTGGCAAAAGTCTCCGCCACCGAGAATGGCGAAGAGGCCAAACACGAAAATCAGGGCAATTAACGGACCGGCCTGACCGGCGATCTTCAATACTTTCTGGTTCACTGCATGTCCTCTGTGCCGGTTGCTTCTAGCATAATGCTATGCTCATCTACATCTGCAATCGCCTTGATTGCACCAAGTTTTCCTTTGCACATCACGCCAATGCGGTCGCAGGTGCCAAGGAGCTCAGGTAGATAGCTGGAAATCATTAAAACGGCTTTGGGCTTGATCCCATTCTCGGGATCGCCAGAGGCCAGTTCGTCAATGAGTTGGTAGATCTGAGCCTTGCTGCCGACGTCGATGCCACGGGTGGGCTCGTCGAGCAGCAGGATGTCGACATTGGAATGGAGCAGCCGAGCAATCGCCACCTTCTGCTGATTGCCTCCAGACAGGCCGTCGATTGGCTGAAAGGGCGATGCGCACTTGATCGGGATCTTCTCGATCCACGGTTCGCAAGCCTTGCTCTGCCAGCCCGGCGTAATGAAAAAGGGCTGGCTGGCCATCGTCAGGTTGTCGGCGATGGAAAGCTCGGTGGCGAGGCCTTCGCGCTTGCGGTCTTCACTGACGATGCCGACGCCGCCATCCCACAACTGGTGCGGGGTGAAGTTACCCCCCGCGTTTCCACTTATGGTCTCAATCTTGATCATTCCAGAGCGCACGCTGTCAAGCGCAAAGAGACAGCGAAAGAACTCTGTGCGCCCCGCGCCGACGACGCCAGCGATGCCGACGACTTCGCCGCGATGCAACTCCAGCGAGACGTCGGCAGGTTTGTCGATCCCCGCGACGTTCCTGACCTCGCACACGCGTTCGCAGACGACGCGGTCGGAGCGCGGGTAGAGGTCTTTGACATCGCGCCCAACCATCATGGCGATGATGTTGGCAACTTCCGCTTCGGCGGTGACCCCGCTACCGACGCTCTGGCCGTCGCGCAGGACCGTGAAGCGATCGGTGATTTCCTGGATTTCCTCCAGAAAATGAGAGATGTACACGATCGCATAATCCTTGGCCTTGAGCTCACGGATCAGCGTAAACAGATTCTCAATATCATGCTGAGAAAGCGAGCTGGTTGGCTCGTCAAAGACCAAGACTTTGGCACCGGTAGCCATGCTCCGGGCGATCTCAATCAGCTGCTGCTGCGCGTTGGAGAGCGTACTTACGATCGTATCCAAGGGCAAATCCTCCAGCCCCACGTGAGCGAGCGCTTCCCTGGAGATGCGTCGCACTTCTCCCCAGCGCATGAACGGGCCCATACGCGGCTCATCGCCAAGGACAATATTTTCCATGACCGAGAGGTGCTGGGCGAGCGACAGTTCCTGGTAGATCATCGCCACGCCAAAGTCGCGACCGTCGAGCGGACTCTTGGGCTGGTACGGCTGGCCGTCGATCCACATCGCGCCGGTATCGGCTTGATGCGCACCAGAGAGCGCCTTCATCAGTGTGCTCTTGCCTGCGCCGTTCTCGCCGATGAGGGCGTGAACTTCGCCAGCATGCACCGCAAGGCTGACCCCACCAAGCGCAATGGTGGGGCCAAAACGCTTGGTGATTCCGGCCATCTTCAGGCGCGGCATGACCGATGAGGCTGTGCCAGCGCTGGCGTTAGCGACAGTGTCGGTCATGGTGTGGTTACTCCGCCTGTTTGAGAAGCTTCTTGCTTTCCGCCGTCTCGAGGTTGTCCGTTGTCAGGATTCCCGCACCGGTATCGATGCGCTGTGGCACAGTTTCGCCACTCAGGTGCTTGGCGAGGGCAGCGACAGACTGAAAGCCCATATTGAAGGGATTCTGGGCGACCAACGCCTGGATTTCGCCGCTTCTCAGTGCTGCCACGGTGGGGCGTGAGGCGTCGAAGCCGACGAATTTGACCTTGCCAACGAGCCCTTTTGCCTTCAAGGCACCGAGCAAGCCGACAGTCACGGGGTCGTTGGAGGCGAAGACGCCGTCTGCCTCCTTGAGCTTGTCGATCATGCTGATAGCGCGGTTTTTGGCATCGGCAATGGTACCCGTACCCGCAGCATAGGGATCGGCGATGACCTCAATACCCGGGTGCTCCTTAAGTGCTTCGATGCAACCGGCTTCGCGGTTCTCGGTACTGGCCGAGCCTTCGATGTAGCGCAGGATAACCACCTTGCCCTTGCCGTCCAGCAGCTTGGCCAAGGTCTCGCCACCACGCTTTCCCGCTTCTTTATTGCTGGTCGCAGCAAAGGTGATGAAGTCCTTTCCCGCTTGGGCTTCGAGCGCCGAATCCATGATGACCACAGGAATACCGGCAGCGTTGGCGTCTTGCACCGCACGAATGATACCGGGAGCCTTTGAGTCAAGCGGTGCGAGGACAATGCCGTCGACCTTCTGTGTCACAAACTGTTTGATGATCTGGACCTGCTGACTGCGGTCAGATTCGACCAACCCGCCCTTCCAGATAATCTCAATGCCGTTCTCTTTGCCAGCGTTTAGGGCGCCAGCCTCGACGCTCTTCCAAAATGGATGTGTCGTTCCCTTGGGGATCACGGCAATGCGCAGTGCGCCTTCTTTTTCTGCTGGGGCAGCACCCTCAGCATTCTCGGCGGCGGGTTTGCTACAGCTTACGACCAGTAGTGCGCTAAGCACCAGCAAGGCCAACAGTGAATTGATGGACGTGGTTTTCATGAATCTACTCCTGATTTGTAACATGTGATTCGATCTCCTCCCCCAGCGCGTCGATGGCGGCGGCCTTGCTCCCTTTTGTTCTGGGGCACGAGCCTGAGATCCTTGGCCTCGACTACCCCTCAGCTTCTGTTCTTGTGATTTCCTGAAACGCTTTGTCTGCATGAATTCCTTGAAAAAGATGCTGGAAGCCCCCCAGCTAACGACTTCCACCCCGAATCAGGTAAACATGTTTACCCAGCCGCTCCCAACGACGCCACTATAACGCTTGGCTGCAAATGTGATAACTCACCAAAGCCATTTTTAGATGAGAAAAGCTGAGCGCAGCAGGTGCGTAGTGACCGCTATTGTTTCGCGAAGAAATAGCAGCCCAATCCGAGACCCTGCTATTGCCCCCCGCATTCTCAGCCGATAGCTGATAGCGCGTCGTTGAACGTTTGGCTCGGACGCATGGCAGCCTCAGCCTTGGCGGCATCCGGCTCGAAGTAGCCACCGATGTCTACCGGGCTGCCTTGCGCTGCATTCAGCTCGGCGACAATTGTGCTCTCTTGCGCGGCCAACGTCTTTGCCAGCCCCGAGAAGCGAGCGCGAAGGTCCGCACTCTTAGACTGAGCAGCCAGTGCCTGCGCCCAATACAGAGCGACGTAGAACTGGCTTCCGCGATTGTCGAGCTCATTCACCTTACGCGACGGGGAGCGATTCTCATCAAGATACCTACCCACAGCCGTATTAAGACCATCCGCAAGCACCTGCGCTGCCGGCAACTTTGCCTTCTCTGCCAGGTCCTCCAAGGAAACCGCCAGCGCCAGAAACTCGCCGAGCGAGTCCCAACGCAAGTGCCCTTCCTTGACGAACTGCTGGACGTGCTTCGGTGCGGAACCACCGGCTCCGGTCTCAAACAAGCCACCGCCAGCCAGCAATGGAACGATCGACAGCATCTTAGCGCTGGTACCGAGTTCCAGAATCGGGAACAAGTCCGTCAAGTAATCACGCAGAACGTTTCCGGTCACCGAGATGGTATCTTGCCCGGCGGTTGCTCGCTCGCAGCTTACTCGGGTGGCCTCAACTGGGGGCAGAATGCGAATATCCAGGCCGCTCGTGTCATGATCTGGAAGGTAGGCTTCGACCTTAGCGATCAGGCTGGCATCATGCGCCCGCTCTGCGTTGAGCCAGAAGAGAGCTGGAGCCCCCGTGGCCCGCGCCCGTGAGACAGCGAGCCGAACCCAATCGCGAATCGGGGCATCCTTGGTCTGGCACATCCGCCAGATGTCGCCCTGCCCGACTACGTGCTGCATCAAGACCGCGCCCGCCGCGTCCACGACCCGCACCGTCCCGGCGGCAGCGATTTCAAATGTCTTATCATGGGAGCCGTATTCTTCCGCCTTCTGCGCCATCAGGCCAACATTCGCGACGTTCCCCATGGTGGTCACGTCAAACGCGCCGTGCACCTTGCAGTAGCTGATCACTTCCTGATACACGCCTGCGTAGCAACGATCTGGGATGATCGCCTTGGTATCCTGCAGCTTGCCATCCGGCCCCCACATCTTGCCAGAGGTCCGGAGCGCGGCAGGCATGGATGCGTCGATAATCACGTCGCTTGGCACATGCAGATTGGTGATGCCCCGATCGGAGTCCACCATCGCCAGCCGTGGGCGCGACGCGTAGGTCGCCGACAGGTCGGCTTCGATTTCCTCGCGCTCAACGGCCGGCAACTGTTGAATCTTGGCGTAGGCGTCGCCGATCCCGTTGTTCGGGTCTACGCCCAGGGCATCGAACGTTGCGGCATGCTTCTTAAACACATCTGCGTAGAACACGCGCACCGCATGTCCGAAGATGATCGGGTCCGATACCTTCATCATCGTCGCCTTCAAATGCAACGACAGCAGCACGTCCTCGGCCTTCGCGTCCTCAATCTGCTCTGCTAGGAACGCCTGCAGCGCCTGGCAGCTCATAGCCGATGCATCGATCACTTCACCAGCCTGCAGCGACAGCCCATCCCTCAGCACGGTCGTGCCAGCAGCGGTGACCAGCTCGATCCGCACAGTCCCGGCTTCCGCCATCACGTGCGATTGCTCACTGCCGAAGAAGTCATTGGCCGACATATGGGCCACGTGGGACTTCGAATCCGCAGACCAGGCTCCCATCGAATGTGGATTCTTCCTTGCGTATTCCTTCACCGGAGCAGCGACCCGACGATCGGAATTTCCTTCACGCAAGACCGGGTTCACCGCACTGCCGAGCACCTTCGCATAGCGCGCTTTGGTCCTCTGCCCAGCTGCGGACTCCGCATCTTCCGGATAGTCGGGAACCCCAAAGCCCAAAGCCTGTAGCTCCTCAATCGCAGCCTTTAGCTGCGGAATCGAAGCGCTGATATTTGGCAGTTTGATAATATTTGCCCCGGGCGTCTTGGCCAATTCTCCCAGCTCGCTGAGAGAATCGCTTCGGCGCTGCTCTGGTGTCAGGCAATCTGGAAAGGTTGACAAAATCCGACCGGCCAATGAGATATCCCGCAGCTGCACGTCGATATTTGAGCCGCTGACAAAGGTCCGAATAATCGGCAAAAATGAATAGGTCGCCAAAGCTGGCGCTTCGTCAGTCTTCGTGTAAATGATGGTCGGTGTATTGTCGGACATGGTGTCTCCGATACGTTTCTGTTTTATTAGAAGATCTAGAAATTGATAGAGAGCTGCGGAGTCCGCAACGTCTGTGAGACCGACTGGCTAGAGGCTTTTCAACGCCCTCATCCGCCCGACTGCGTGCTCGCGCTGCGGCTTGTAGCGCTCTCCTGCTTCCAGCAGAAACTGCCGATAGAACTTGCGGGCCAGACTGGGTTTGTTCGCGTAGAAATCTGCAATTCTTGCTTTATTCAGCCAGATGAGCGGGTGGTGATCGCTCAGATCCAGTGCCTTGGCGACGTGGGAAAATGCCCCACGCGTGTCCCCTCGCCCGGCGTGCCAGACGGCGCGCTCGTTACTCAGCGTTCCGGTATCCCGATACTGCTCGTGCGCGTCCAAGGCCTCGTACAAATCGCCCGCATTGTCCAAGTTCAGGAGCCCAGCACAGGAGGCATAGAGCAAGAGGCAGTCTACGTGCTCCGGCTGTAGTGCATGCGCTTGGCGCAAATAGGTGAGCGCATTTTGGTAGTCCTTGTCGCCATAGTAGAACTTCCCCAGTATGAACTGCGGCGCAAAGGCCTGGGGATGACTGTCTGCCAGCTTCCGCCCGACCTGAATCGCCTGGTCCTGCTCGTCCGTCCGCCATAGCGCGTAGACATACAACGCGTCTACGTCCGGGTCATTGACGCCGTGCTCATCGCGGCAGGTTTTCAGCAGTTCGCGCGTCGTCAGCCAGCTTTGACGATCGCCGTGACGCGCCGCTTCGAGCGCCTCAGTCAACAACTCGCGCGGATCTAGTTTTCCACAGCCTGCCAGCACAAGGGCTGCGACGAGAAAAGTCAGCCACGAGCGCGCGGTGCCCACGGTCAGTCTTCCTGTAGTTCAAGCCAGCGCTCGGCATCAAGCGCCGCCTTACAGCCCATGCCTGCGGCCGTGATGGCCTGACGATAGGTGTGATCTCCGCAGTCTCCCGCGGCGAACACCCCTTCCACATTCGTTCGGCTACCGGTTCCTTCAAGCAGCACATAGCCTTGGTCATCGGTGGCAATCTGCCCCCCGAGAAACGCGGTATTCGGCGTATGCCCGATCGCGACGAACACCGCACCGCATGGCACCTCTGTGGTTTCAGCTGTCTTGAGATTCCGCAAGCGGACGCCAGTAACCTTGCCCACATCTTCACCAAGCACTTCAGCGACCTCGCTGTCCCAGGCTACCTCGATTTTTGGATGGTTTATGGCCCGATCCGCCATGATTTTAGACGCACGAAATTCATCGCGACGGTGGACAATTGTCACCTTGCTGGCAAACTTGGTTAAAAACACTGCCTCTTCCATGGCCGAGTCCCCGCCGCCAACCACGACGTGCGGAACATCTGGAAAAAAGGCCCCGTCACACACTGCGCAATAGGTAACGCCCTTGGTTTCCAGCGCATCCTCAGAAGGAATGCCAAGTCGGCGTGGGGTGGCCCCGGTCGAGATAATAACCGCCCGGGCCTGAAGTTCCTTGCCACCAGCCAAGTGCAGAGTCTGCGGCCCACCATCCTTAAAAGTGACCGACTCCACGATGTCATACTCGAGCCGTGTGCCAAAGCGCTCAGCCTGCGCCTGCATCTTAGCCATCAAATCATAGCCAAGAACGCCCTCTTCGAAGCCCGGATAGTTCTCGACATCCGTGGTCTGCGTAAGTTGGCCACCAGGCAGCTCTCCAGCCAAAATCAGCGGTTTAAGGTTTGCCCGCGCGGCGTACACAGCTGCGGTATATCCGGCTGGGCCGGTCCCGATAATCACAAGGTCTTCCATTCTGTCCTTCATATTCAAATCACCTTCTCGGTCCAGCCATCCGGCGCGGGATCATCCCCCACCTGGATCGCACGAACTCGTTGATATAGTTTTTGCAACACAGGGCCACACCCGTCCCGGGGTCCTACCTCGGTCACGTGGTCCCCACGCACAATGCGATTCACCGGCGTGATAATCACGGCGGTACCACAAGCACCGACTTCTGCGAAGTCCGCAATCTCGTCAAACGCAATCGGCCGTCTCACGACCGGAATGCCTTCAAGCTCGGCCAGAGCCATCAGCGTTCGGTTCGTGATGCTCGGCAAGGCGCATTCTGAATCCGGCGTAACATAGCCACCATCGTGCGTGATCGCGATAAAGTTAGCGGTGCCGAATTCGTCCACAAAGCTGTTTGTGCGGGCATCCAGGTACAGATTGATCTGATGGCCCTGCTTCTTCGCTTCCAGCCCAGGCAACAGACTTGCTGCGTAATTACCGGCGACCTTCACATGTCCCACTCCGCGCGGTGCGGCTCGATCGTAGCGGTTATCTACGACCGCTGTAACGGGTGCTAGCCCGCCCTTGTAGTAGTCCCCAACCGGGACCACCAGTACGATAAACGTGTACTCGTCAGCAGGGCTCACGCCGATCTGCGGCCCACTACCAAAGAGCAACGGGCGGATGTACAGCGCACCGCCAGTGCCATAAGGCGGGACATACTCGATATTCTCACGAACTGCGCGATTCACAGCCTCTCGAAAGAGTTCTGTGGGCACATTGGCCATCAGAATTCTGTCTGCGGAGTCGTTCATGCGCTGCGCGTTCTCACTGCCGCGAAACACCCGCACTTGCCCATCTTGGTAGCGGAAGGCCTTGAGCCCCTCGAACGCAGCTTGTCCGTAGTGCAGGACGGTCGCTGCGATGTGCAGCTTCAGGTATGGCTCAGTCTCGAGTACACCATCGTCCCACGCACCGTCGCGCCACGTATAACGTACATGGCACTTCGTTGCCATGTATTGAAATCCCAAAGAGTTCCAGTCGATCGTCATGTATTCTGTTCAGCCGGCTGATGTGTGCGCTTGCGAGAAACCCTAACCTGTAAATCGGCTCGCTTATCGGTCAACGCGTAAATCACACACCGACGCTTAGCGTAGCGATGCCCCCTCAACGCAAGCCATCCAAGCCGCCGCTGGAACGCAGGCGGATCTTCGTGCGTCCGCGTGTCGAGAAAACACCACGGCGGCGATCGTAGACGATGGCCTCCTCAGGCACAATCTCATGCGGACCTTCGCGCATCATTGGCTTGCCGGACAGGACGATCGTCCCGGCATCCAAGTCGTAAATCGCCTTATCGCCGGTCGCGACGCGATCCTCACTCACGATCGTGACGTTGCCCTCGGCGGTGATGCGCTGGAACTCGTTGGTTTGCGGATTATTCTTCGCCCGCAGGCGATCGGCCTTCAGGCTGATACGATCGTCGATGACTTGAACGTTGCCGATAAAGATCGCGGTGCCGTTCTCCATATCGTATTCGACGGCATCCGCGGTGATCTGGGTAGGCGCTGGTGGCAGGTCCAAAGCCTCGGGCCATTCGGTATCCGGCAAGGCGGGCTTAGACGGCTTTGGCTCTGTCACGTCGGGCTTTGGCTGCGTCGGGGCTACCGGCGGAACGGCCTTACTCGGCTTACCCGACGGCGGCCTGATCATTGCCAGCTCCACCGGTTCAACAGGAAGCACTGGTTTCACAACAACCGGCGCAACCTCAGCAGGCGCTGTTACTCTGGGCGGCTGGCGCTTGGCCACCACTGGCGGCGGCTCCGGCTTGGCAACGACAGCGGGCGGGGTCGGGACCACAACTGGTGGTGGCTCGCGCTCCACAACAACCGGCGGCGGTTCGGCCTTCACCACGACA
>DMTJ01000545.1 GCA_003477185.1 Lentisphaeria bacterium | reverse complement strand
CCTTTCCAGAATAGGGATCAACTGCGATTCGAGCCTGTAGAACATACACAACGCCCCCTGCCCTACCCGCCTCTTGGCTTGTCAGCCAGCCCGCCGCTTGAGGTGCACCTGAAGCAGTGAAATCTCGGCCGGAGTCACGCCATCGATCCGGGCCGCTTGGGCCAGTGTGTTGGGCCGAACGCGTTCAAGCTTCATGCGGGCTTCGTTTCGTAGCCCGGGCATGTCGTAGGAGAAATCCTCTGGGATCTGCCAATGGTCTAACTTGCGTAGTTGCTTGGCTTGGGTCCGTTCTTGCTCGACGTAGCCTTCGTAGTGCGCGTCCACACCAAGCTGACGCTGGAGATCCTCGGACAGATGCTTCAATTCGTCCACGTCTGCCAGCGCGAGCGTTTTCTTGCGCACGGCCAGCCACAGGGATTCGCCATTTGCCCGGTTGCGCTCCAGCCACTCTCTGGCCTCGGTGAGTTGCTTCTCTTCTTCGATAACTCTGGCATACCTATGTGCAGGGAGCAGACCAAACTCATGGCCAATCTTCGACAGCCTGCGACATGCCGTATCCTGGCGCAACAGCAGCCGATACTCCGCACGACTGGTAAACAGCCGATAGGGCTCGGTGATCTCCTTGGTGACCAGATCATCGATCATCACGCCGATATATGCCTGATCGCGGGCCAAAACCAAGGGACTCTGCTGGCCGCCAGCGTATCGGGCCGCGTTAATCCCTGCCACAATCCCCTGCCCTGCCGCTTCTTCGTAGCCGGTGGTCCCGTTGATCTGGCCAGCCAGAAACAGGTTCGGCCACTTCTGTAGCGCTAGGGATGAATGCAGCTGATGCGGCAACATCACGTCATACTCGACCGCATAGGCATAGCGAGCGAGCTCAGCACGCTCCATGCCAGGCAGCGAGCGGACCATCTGCCATTGCACGTCTACCGGCAGGCTGGTAGAGATTCCGTTGAGGTAGTACTCATCGGTAAAGGCACCCTCCGGCTCGAGATACAGCTGATGCGTCTCATGGTGCGGAAAGCGCATGACCTTGTCCTCGAACGAGGGGCAGTAGCGCGTCCCAACCGCCTTAATCCGGCCGTTGTACATCGGCGAGCGCTCGATGTTATCCAGAACAATCTGGCGAGTCTCAGTGGTGGATTTCAACAGGTAGCACGACTTCTGCGGCAAATCCTCTGGGGCGATGCTGCGCAGCTTGTGCACTTCATCCGGCCAGTGTGAGAAGTTGGTGGTTTCCTCGCTGGACTGCTCCTGCATCTGCTCGAAATCAATGGTATGGCCCATGATGCGAGGCGGCGTCCCCGTTTTCAGGCGAGCCACCTCCAGTTCCATGTCATTGACGAGGCAGAGCGCGAGCGATTCGGCCGCGGCGTCGCCAGCCCGACCACCGGGAAAGGACCGGTCTCCGTAGTGCAGCAAGCCGCGCAGGAAAGTCCCGGTGCAAATCACTACAGCTTTGGCTTCGAAGTAGTCCCCGAACTGGGTAGACACGCCAGTCACCTTGCCCCGGCTGCGGGTGAGCTCGACAGCTTCTGCCTGATGCACGAAGATGTCGCGCTCGGACTCCACCACGTACTTCATGCGCCGCTGGTACAGGACCTTGTCGGTTTGGGCACGCGGCGACCAGACGGCCGGTCCCTTGGACCGATTCAACATCCGAAACTGAATGGCGCAGGCGTCCGTATTCATCGCCATTTCCCCACCCAGCGCATCGATTTCACGCACGACCTGGCCTTTGGCGATGCCGCCGACGGCTGGGTTGCACGACATCTGGGCAATGTGGTCGATGTTCATCGTCAGCAGCATGGTACGCGCGCCCATGCGGCCAGCGGCAAGCGCAGCCTCACAGCCGGCATGCCCACCGCCGATGACGATGACATCAAAACTAGTAGGGAAATCGCTCAAAGCAGATTACTTCGCTTGGAAAAGCTTCTCGAGCTCGCCAGCTTGGTACATTTCCACGACGATATCGCAGCCGCCGAGGAACTCACCGTCGATATACAGTTGGGGAATGGTCGGCCATTCGGAGAATTCCTTGATGCCCTGGCGAAGCTCTGGATCTTCGAGCACGTTGGCGCTGGCAAAATCTCCGCCCACGTGGGTCAGGATCTCTGCTACGGTCTTGGAAAAGCCGCACATTGGGGCCTGTGGGGTGCCCTTCATGTACAACATTACGCGGTTGTCGGTGATGTCTTTCTGGATACGGTCTGCGACGCTACTCATGATGATTCCTGTTAGATTTACTGTGTGCGGTGATTTAGTTTTTCTGGTTCCACTCTTCCGGCGTGTAGGTCTTCAGCGCTAGGGCGTGGAGACTCTCGGAGAATGCTTCTTTTAGTGCGGCCATGACTAGGCGCTGTTGCTGCAAGCGGCTTTTGCCGACGAATGACTCGCTCACGACGGTGGCCTGTAGGTGGGCCCCGTCGTTCATCGGATCTTCGACCTCGATGTGAGCGTCGGGAAGAGCCTGGGCAATGATGGTCTGAATGGTATCGGTCATCTTGGTCCTCTCGTTGAATTGTCGGCACTGTACTCGCCCTCGCCTGTGCCTCAATGGCGTATTGCACGGACGGGCGAGGCTGCTACTCCCTGCTTTCCAGTCAGGCTCCGGCAATCCGGGGCATTGGCATTGGCTCGATCGCCATGTCGGCGTAGACCAGTTTGAGCAGCAACTCCTTCTTTCGTTCCTGGCATTGCGCCAGATCCCAGAGATTTCGGTACTCACCTGGGTCGTCCTGCAGATCATAAATCTCACCAGAAGGCCGGTTGAAGTGGACGGTCAGCTTGTAGCGCTCGTTAATGAAGGTCTTCATCTTCATCGTGGTCGGATTGTGCCGATTCTCGATCAGCACGTGGTCCCGAATTGCCTCAACGTCCCCGGTCCACTCGGACTTTACGTCGAGCCCGGTCATCCGCCGAGGCACATCGATCCCGGCAAAACTCAGCATGGTCGGAGCCAGATCTACGGTCGATTGCAGAGAAACAGAATGCAGACCAGCAGGAACGGTCCCAGGCATTGAGACGATGAGTGGGATCTTCAGCAGATCTTCGTAATGGTGAATGGCCTTGGCATTGAGCCCGTGCTGCCCCAAGAAATCGCCATGATTCGAGGTAACGATGACCAACGTGTCGTCGACTAGTCCCAGCGCTTCGAGTTGGTCAAGGATCTTGCCGATGTAGGTATCCATCATCGTGACCATGCCGTACATCGTGGCAATGCTTTGGGCTACTTTTCCCGGGTGCGCACTTGGAAGTTGGCGCCATGAAGAAAATTACTGCCCTCATCCGTCTTGAACTCGCTGAAGTCAGCCCCAAGCTTTTGTGACAGTGCGAATACGGCGGCTTGTCATCAAACTCGCCTGGAAGGTGCTCGGGAACCATATATGGGGGTTGTGGATCCGAAAAAGTTGGCCCAGAGAAAGAACGGCTTGTAATTCCCATGAAACTCCCGCATCAAGGCATTGGTGCGCTCGACAATCCGGAGCGAGGCCAAAATCTGCAACAAGTCTGACAAGATGTGCAGTGAGAAATTGGCTCGCTAGGCCTAGTGCTAATATCAAACTGCAGAAAAACATGGAGCCAAAAGCACAAATGACGCCCCGACGCTCCATTACAGCCGCAACCTTCTGGCTGCCCATCGTCTTTCTGCTTGTCCTGCCGACAGTGCTGGCGCAGAAGCCCATCAGCGCTGAACTAAAGCAGGCCATCGAAGCAGCGGTGCCGACCGCTGCCCAAGTGACTCCAAAGACAC
>DMTJ01000277.1 GCA_003477185.1 Lentisphaeria bacterium | reverse complement strand
GGGCCGCGAGGCAGGCGCACAGCTCGCCCAGCGCGCAGCGTCGTTTGGGTGGCGTGTCGACAAGCTCGACGCCCCCGATGGCACCGATTGGAACGATTACCTGCGAGAAGGAAAACGGCAATGACGACACCGAACCTCCCCCAACTGCCCGGCGCGACGGCCTTCAATCCGGCGTCGCACTGGCCCGCACCAGACATGAGCTTGCTCAACCCGACGCGCGGACCTGCTCCTCAGATCAAGCCCGATGTATTCCGCTGGATCTATGGCGCTTGGGCCGACTGGATCGAGACCGCCGCCACCTCAAAAGGTGCGCCGCGCGACTATGTGGCCCTACCGCTCTTGGTGGCGACAAGCGCCTTGCTGGGCAACTCCCGCTGGGTCTCCCCCTGGCACGATTGGGAAGAGCCGCCTGTGATCTGGGGCATGGTCATCGGCAACCCCTCCGCTGGGAAAAGTCCGGCCTTGGACGCTATCATCGCACCACTGCGTGAGATCGAAGCCACTTTGGCCGAGACCTATGCCGCCGCGCATAACGAATGGAACGGCAAGAACGAACTGGCCAAGATCGTTGCAGCAGACTGGAAGGAAACCGCCAAGAACGCGTTGCGAGACCAAGCTGCTCCCCCGGACCGGCCCACCACCGCCGATGCTGGCCCAGCGCCCATTCGAGAGCGTATCTATGTGGTCGACACAACGACCGAGAAGATGGCCGAACTCCTGTCGCAAACAGGCCGGGGTCTCTTGGCCTACCGGGACGAATTGTCCGGCTGGCTCGGCGGTATGGATCGCTATTCTGATGGCGGCGATCGCCCGTTCTGGCTCGAATGCACTGGGGGCCGCGCCTTCACTGTCGACCGCAAGAGTGCTGATCAACCGATCATCATTGATCGGCTGAGCGTGGCGGTGTTAGGCGGCATTCAGCCCGACAAGCTCGGCGGCCTCTTGGTTAAGTCCGCAGATGACGGCTTGTTGGCCCGTTTCCTTGTGGTGTTCCCAGATCCGGCCCCGCTGGCGCGTCCGTCGCAGAAACTGGACACAAGTGCGTTAAAGGTTGCTTTTGAGCGGTTGCGCGCTCTGCCGCCTGTGACCGAAGAGTCGGGCAAGGCGAAACCGTGGCTCCTGCGCTTTGACCCTGACGCCCAGGAGGAAATGCAGCAGTTCCGCATTGCCAGCCGGGACTGGGAGGCAGAGGCCGAAGGGCTTTATCTGAGCCACATCGGCAAACTGCCGGGCATAGTGGCACGAGTGGCCTGCATCCTCGCGCATCTCGATTGGGTGGCGCAGCCCGCTGGCAGCGCTCCGGCAACCATCACCGCGGACCAGTTCCGCCGCGCGAAAGAGCTGGTTGGCGGACACCTCAGACTTCACGCCCTTAGGGCCTACGGCAGCGAAAGCGCCGCGCCCGAAATAAAGGGAGCGCGCCGTTTGGCCGACTTAATCCGCTCTGAACGATTGCCCCGGTTCACGGTGCGCGAAATCCAGCGCCGCAACCTGAGCCGATTGACCCACGCCAAAGCAATCCGTGCGGCGCTGGGCGTGCTCGTGGAAGCCGACTGGGTGCGCGAAGAAACGGAAAGCACGGGAGGACGGCCCCGACACGTCTACATCGTGAACCCGAGAACATGGAGCGAACCGCTCACCCCGGATGACACAGTGACAAAAGCCGACAAAAGCCCATCTCCGGACCTTCTGTCAGGTTCTGTCGACATGTCATTGCCAGGACTCTCCCTTCCGCCCCTCCCCCCAATCGCGAGCCAACCTCAGAAGGAGAAATGACATGGCGCAATTTGTGCAACTGGACTCTTGCGACAAGCTTGAGAACGGAAGACCGAGAAAAATGCTCCTCAATCTGGACATGGTGGTCCGGATCGTAGAGCGAACCGACGATTTCTGCCATGCTGTGATCCTATCGGACGGAGACTCCTATTCGCAAGGGCTTTCCGCACCGTGGCTTTCATTGCCTTATGGGCTAGAAGAACTTCGGCAAATAATCGCCCAAGCCACTGCGAATTGACAGTTTCTTGCAAGATTACCGGCAATTTTCTGTCGCTAGAAATCAATCGAGGTCGCGCGTTACCCCCGCGCGGCCTCTTTCTGGGAGGACCCAAAACTGTTGTGATAGGGTTTTGTTTGTTAGCAACTGCGCTATTTCGTCGGAAGGGCGGCTTGCGGCCATTGTCTGCAGGTGCAAGTCTGTCGCTTGAATTAGGAAAGACCGGACGTTCCGCGCGCCATAGATTCCGCCACCAAGATTCCGGGAGCAGCAAGCGGCTAGGGATTTTTGTTGGCCTCAAGTTTCTGGACGATCCTCTTTACTCCAACGTGAGGATTGTAAGCCAATGCTTGGCGAAAGAGATCTAATGCGAATGCTAGCTCATTGCGATCCAGAGCAATTTCACCCTTTACCCTAAACATTTCAGCCATCACGCCATCCGAAATTGTGCCGTCCAGAACCGCAAGGGATGCGATGTAGTCAATTACGGTCGCATCTTCCCCCGGCAAATGTTTCGACTTCCTGCGGGGAGCATTGTCCCTCACAAAGTCGGCATATAGGTAGCCGCGAAATGTGTGGCCGGCATCACGACTATACCATTCAGGATTCTCGGTTTTAACCAACTCCTCCGCTTTTTTCTTCCGCCCCGTGTCGGGCAATTGGTTGAAGCGAAATTCTTCGGCGTCAACATCAAGCAGGTCTTGGGTAGTTCTTGCAAGTCGGGCCCGGTTGTCCTTCCGCTCAATCTCTTTGGATTCTGCGACTGATTTCGCAACATTCCGCATACCACTGAGTCTTACCTGCGAGCTTGACGCCGATGCTATGGCCACCTCGACCTTTTTCGCAGTTTTTGGATCAATTTCCTTTGCCCTCCTGAGGAAATACACGGCCCTGTCATGTCCTTGAGATTGAAGATTTCGACCATGCTCATACCATTCGCTGGCCAGTCTCTTTCGTTTGACGCCTTCAAAGGTTTGCAGTTTCGTAAGCGCAGACTCGATCAGGTTCACTTCGGTTATTCCCCGCAAGTGCTCAAATGTTTCATCAATCAGTGTTCTGTGAGCATTCCCCTTCAAGGGATCCAGCTTCAGAATATCCTGAAGGGGAAATTCGGTATCAATTTCTTCATGATGGGAAGAGGTTGAGGGAAGCGAAGGCAAGGATCGAAGGAAGGCTTTGATCTGCATTGGATGGAATGGTGCTTCGCCATACGCCCAGCGGTTGGTTGGTGCGTTGTAACCATACCTTTCCATCTCGCCTGTGCAGATTGTCGAATCTTTGGCTCTCTTTTTCCGAGTCAGAACATCAACCCAAGATGTATCTGCCGTCTGCACCACCAAAATATCGTTGCGGTCGATCGTGGACAGAAAGAACTGATCGCCTATCACAAATGGCAAGTTCTCCAACTGGTCGAAATACTCTTCTATCAATTCGTGGTTTGGAGTGAGCCGCCTGCAAAACCCCATTCTTCGTGCTTGTTGAAAAAGGTGTGTGCAGTATTTCTGGACTTGGTTCCGAGCCATTCCTCGTTTGGTTGAAGAAAATTGGGAACAAGTGCATGTCAGTCGGTTGAGATCGACAGTGTAGATTTTATGGCCCCGCTTGGCCAGCACATAGACCACGCCTGCTTCGACAGGTGGATCGGAAAATTCGACCACTGTTGCACATGGGGAAGCAGTTTTGCCAACTTGGAGGGAAGCTGACGCCGTTTCGGGTTCTGGCGCAGGGATGGGTGCCAGTGCTTGGCCTTTCTGATGGGCCATCACCTTGCCAGAGGTGGTGGTTATCCGCCACATATGCCAAATGGTGTGCCGCTATACCCGACCACGTACACGCAGCCAAATTTCCCGCACTGCACATGCCGCGCAAGCTGGCCAAATGGCTATGCAAAGTAAGCAGTCTCAGATCAGCAATTAGGGCGATGTAACCACTCGTCGCCCTTTTGTATCTACGTTGAGCGAACGCTCTCCCCCAAAAAAATCGCTTCGAGGAGTTACTCACATGAGTGAGTTCGTCTATTACTACGGCATGACCGTGGTCCGCATTGTCATGGTCGCTGCATCCTTTGGTGCAGGCTTTCTGATCGGCTGGCTTCTTTCCCCTAATTCGGCTGGATTTCGGAAAGTTGCCGCCTACGTCATCGCCGCTGTGCTGGTGCTGGCAGCTATCTTCATGAACAACTTCATCGGCTGGAATGCAGCCCTACTGCTGGCCATCATCGCATTTGGCGTCGGGTTGGCTTTCTGGCTTGGCGGTGTCACCGCAAATGCCTTCAAGATGCCCGACACCTTTGGGTCAAGCCGCTGGGCCACCAAAGATGATCTTCAGGAGAATAACCTCTATGGCACAGATGGCATTCGCATCGGCAAAGCCATGAATGAGGATGGTGATCTTGATTGGGTGTCTTACAAAAGCGACCGCCACTTGCTGACCGTTGCACCCACCCGTTCAGGGAAAGGGACAACCCAGATCATCACCAATTTGCTGACCTATGAAGGATCAATGCTGGTCATCGATCCAAAAGGCGAAAACGCGATGATCAC
>DMTJ01000162.1 GCA_003477185.1 Lentisphaeria bacterium | reverse complement strand
AGCTGTACAGCGAAGCTGCAGAGTTCGCAGCGCAGCACGGGCTGCAGGTTGGCTATCACAACCATGATTGGGATCTCGCCGATATCGATGGCCAGCCCGGCTACCGCACCTTTCTGGCCCACACTCCTGACACGGTATTGTGGGAAGCCGATCTCTTCTGGGTGGCGCGGGCGGGGCGAGTACCCGTCGACTTTGTCCAGGAGATCGGGGTGCGTGGCAAGCTGCTACATTTCAAGGATGGCATCGTCACGGCGGACGGCGAGTTCACCGAAGCAGAGACCGAAGACGGCAAAATTATGGTAAGCAGTTCCACGCCTTTTCTTCCTGCTGGTGCTGGCCAGGTCGATCTTAAAGCAGCTGCCGCAGTTGCTGCCCACGCGGAATACGTCGTCGTGGAACTCGACAGCTACGACGGCGACATGATGAAAGCCGTGCAGGAGAGCTACACATACTTGACGACCACTGGCATCGCCCAAGGGCGCAAGTAGGAGATTCACAATGTCGACAAACGATAAGATGGGCATTGGCATCATTGGCTGCGGCAATATATCCGGCGCCTACTTCAAGGGCTGCGCCATGTTTCGGGCGGTGGAGATCGTCGCCTGCGCAGACATTAACCTGGAGGCGGCGACCAAGGCTACGGAAGAATATGGTGTGCGCGCCGTCACTGTGGACGAACTGCTGGCAATGCCGGAAGTTGACATCGTCATCAACCTGACGATTCCTGCCGTGCACGCGGAAGTGAGCCTCCAAGCGTTGGCGGCAGGCAAACACGTCCACTGCGAGAAACCCTTGGCGGTTTCCTTGGCAGACGGTAAGCGGGTCATCGACGCAGCTGCAGCCAAGGGGCTGCGCGTGGGTTGTGCGCCGGACACCTTTCTCGGTGCTGGCTACCAGACCTGCCGCAAACTCATCGACGATGGCTGGATCGGACGCCCGCTATCGGGGACGGTCTTCATGATGGGCCGCGGCCCAGAGTCATGGCATCCGAATCCAGCCTTTTTCTACCAGGCTGGCGGCGGTCCTATGTTCGACATGGGCCCGTACTACATGACCGCGCTGGTCCATCTGCTTGGTCCCGTGAAGCAGGTCTTTGCGGTGACCTCCAAAGGCTACAAATCGCGCATAGCCACCTGCAAGGAACACTTTGGGGAAGCCTTGCCGGTGGATGTCCCTACGCATAACAGCGGGACGCTTGTCTTCGCCAATGGCAGCGTGGTGACGGTAGGCGTCAGCTTTGACGTACATCGCCATACGCACAGCCCCATCGAGATCTATGGCGCCGACGGGAGCTTGCAGGCTCCCGATCCCAACACCTTCGGTGGTCCGGTACGCGTCTTCCGGCCGGGCAATCCGGACTGGCAGGACACCGCTTTTAGCCATGGCTACAGCGACAACTCGCGCGGCATTGGCGTCGCCGATATGGCGCAGGCCATTCAGGCTGATCGGCCGCATCGCTGCGACGGCACACTTGCCTATCACGTGTTGGAGATCATGCATGCCTACGAGAAGTCGTCCAACGAAGGCAAGATGGTAGAATTGGACAGCACCTGCGTCCAACCGGCTGCCTTCCCGCTTGGCATGTTGCCAGGGGTCTTGGACTAACCAGACTACAGACGGGTGCTGCCCCCCTACCTTCAGGGCTATCAGTCCTCAGACTGATAGCCCTTCGCTCTCTTCGGCTTGGCGACTGTTTTGCCGCCGCGTCGATAGGATGACTCACTCATGAAATGCTTTTGTGCCTCACTTCTCTTGGGGCTCTTCGCTTTTTCCGGCTATTCAGGCAGTGCCGACATCGTGAATCTGCCGTCCATGGTCGCCGGCCAGGAGCGGACCGCTGCACTCTATGTGCCGAAGAACTACGATCCTGCACAGGAATGGCCGCTGCTGGTGTATTTACATGGCGGTGGGCGTGGGGGCGTCGCCATGCCGTCTGCACCTGCGCCCACATGTACCACACTTTCGCCAGATTGAGTCTTCGGTCTATGCCTCTCAGTTGCGGCCTCTTTGACCATATACGGCGCCGCTCTACTCCCTTGCGACACAGACTTGGGAATCGGTTAAAGCCGTTTGGCGGAAGGACCGAAAAGATCGACTCGAGTCGATCCTTTTTTACTAGCTTGCCGGCCGCAATTCCTTGCAAATCCGCCCCAAGCCGATACGTTGATCAGCAGGCGAACAAGCACGGGAAGGGGAGGGCGGAGATGAGTTCGAAGGCACAGCCAAAAGGGCCCTGGGTTCACCGATTTTTGATTCGACTGTTCACCGCGATTTTCGCGGTTTTAGTCTACTGGGTCCTCGGCTTTTTGGTAAAAGACATCCAGTCCATCGCCGGGCCTCAGTATGATGTGATCGAGAAGGCCCATGTCGACCAGAAGCTGGTCACAAAGCAGCAGCGGCTGAATGGCGACTTAGGCAGGGTTGCGCGCAACATCGCGAACAAGCAGGCCGAATTGAAGCTGGTGAGCGACAGCTCCCGGAATCTGCAGAAGACCATCAATCAACTGATCGAGCTGCAGAAGCTTTCGATCCAAAAGTCGGTGGCACTTTCCGCCACGGAGCAGGAGACGTTGTCCAGCAGTCTGTCGCACTTCCTGGAAAGCCAAAAGCAGTATCAGGCTCACAATATCGAGCTTTCAACGTTGACTGAGCAGAAGCGTGCCCTGGCCGCCGACCAGCTGGCCACCGAAGGACTGCTGGAAAAACAGCGAAAGCCTGCACAGGAGGAGTACCGTCAGCTACGGGCGAAACACCAGATGCGCCTGGCTTGCTTTCAACTGCTGATTCTGATTCCGTTATTAGCCGCTGGGGCATTTCTGTTGCTCCGCAAGCGCAGCAGCATTTACTTTCCATTGTTCCTGGGCTACGGCGTGGCAACGCTGCTAAAAGTCTCTCGCGTGATCCATGAGTATTTTCCGTCCAGGTACTTCAAGTATATCCTAATTCTGGTGCTGCTTGTGGCAGTAGCAAAGCTGCTGGTCTATTTCATCCGGGTGGTCGCATTCCCGAAAACGGAGTGGTTGACCAAGCAATACCGCGAGGCCTACGAGCGGTTTCTGTGCCCAATCTGCGAGTACCCAATTCGGATTGGCCCGCGCAAGTTTCTATTCTGGACCAGGCGGACTGTCCATAAAATCATCTTGCCGCAAAGTGAGCAGGAAAATGAGCCGTATGCCTGCCCGGCTTGTGGCACCGCGCTGTTCGAAAGCTGTGCGGACTGCAACGGGGTTCGGCACTCACTGCTGCCCAACTGCCAGCACTGCGCCAGTGAAAAAAGGACATGAATACCCAATAGCCAGCAGGGATTGTCCAATCACCAAGGTTAGCGGAAGTGCTCCACTGTGTTCATTTGGCAATTGGGGATTCCGGGTTGGCTGTTCGACATTCTAGTGTTCCATCGCCTGGATGGCGGCAGCCAGTTGCTGCGCGATTTGCGGATGGTGCCCGAGTCTGCCCAGCAGCAGCTTCGCACCCTGGATGTCCCCAGACTGGACATAGAACTGAGCGAGGGCGTGGACGATCTGCGGGTTTCCCGGCTGCAGGGAGAAGGCAGTATTCAGCGCGCTTTCTGCAGCGTCGTTGTGCTTTAAGAAGGACTCTAGGTTTCCGAGATTATAGAATGCTCTGGCGTGCTGAGGCATCAGAACTGTGGCCTTACGGAGGGATTCGACGGCCGCTGGATAGTCGCGCATCTCTGCTTGCAATAACCCCAGTGAGAATGCAGCTTCGCCAAAATTCTGGTCGTTGGCAACGATGCCCTCGAGGAGCTTGCGGGCTTCCTCATTGCGCCCCTGCTGGCTGAGCATTACCGAGAGATTCATACCCGCGGGGACAAAGCGGGCGTCCAGCTTCAAGGCTGCTCGGTATTGCGCCTCAGCGGCCTCATGGTCTCCGACTGCAGCGTAGAGATTCGCTAAGTTGTGCCGGCTGCCTGGCATGTCCCCGGTGTAGGCCGTTGCGAGGATCAGCTCGCGCTTGGCCTCGATGAAGGCCTCTTGGTGGGCACCCACGAGTTGTGCGGACTGCGGGGCCAGAACGGCCGCTGCTGCGGTGCGGACCCCTGCCACTGGATCACGCAGGAGGGGCACGAGCAGCGCCGGGGGAGCGGCCTCTGCCAGAGCATTGACCGCAGCACGCCTCACCAGCGGGCTCTCGTCCCGCAGCGCGAATTCAATTGCCTGCCGGGCCTTCGGGGAATCGTAGCGAATCAGCTCGGCCACCATCGTCGCCCGGGCCAGGTCCGGGAGTTCGCGGTTTTGGCAGGCTGCCACGAGGCGCGTCAAGGCATCCGGGACGTTCTTCCTTACGTCGGCCAGGGTGGTCCCGAAATGGTCTGGCTTGTCCTCGCCGAACCAGTTG
>DMTJ01000288.1 GCA_003477185.1 Lentisphaeria bacterium | reverse complement strand
AGGGTGATGTGACGGTTCGAATCTCCGATTCACGTGCGGCTTTCGAAATGGCCGAAACGTCGGTCACGACTAAGTTGGTTGAGGGTAACTACCCGAACTACCGGCAGGTGATTCCTGGTTCGTTCGAACGTTCCGTGAGTATCCCACGCGAGTCGTTCTCGGAAGTGCTAAATCGTGTATCGGTCGTGCTTGCAGACAGCGGTGCATCGGTAAAGTTTGAGCTGGAATCTGGGCTACTCGAACTCAGCGCCAGCTCGAGCGAGATTGGTGAAGCCAAAGAGCCGGTTGATGTCTCCTACGAAGGCGAGCCCTTGAAGATCTCCTTCAACCCCGGCTTTTTAGGGGCACCATTGCGGTTTCTTGACTGTGACGAAATGCTGCTTCGCTTTAATGACCAGTATAAGCCTGTGGTGCTATTGGGCGACGAGGGCTTTCTTTACGTCATAATGCCGATGCGCAACTAGTGGTTGGTATTCATCCATAGGTTCCGTCGGGCCTTTCGAGTTCCGGCTTGCCCAACTCTGAGCGAGTGATCGCAGGTAATGGCCAATCTGGCGCGTCTACGTCTCGGAGATTTCAGGGTCTATGAGTCCTTGCGGCTCGATCTGGCCCCAGGTATCAACTTGCTGGTCGGTGACAATGGTGCTGGCAAAACTACGATCCTTGAGGCAATTCACTTTCTCTGTTTGCTTCGTTCCTTTCGGACTCGCCAAACCCAGCAGCTGAAACGATGGGAGCAGTCGGAGTTTGTGGTTTCCGGCCAGTTAGCAGGCCAGAAGGAAACTAAAATGGGAGTGCGGCTGGCAGAGCGCCGTGAGTTGCGCTTGAATGGGGAAGCTGTCTCCCGAGCCAGCGAGTTTATCTGCCAGTACCATTGCGTTCCGTTTTTGCCCTCGGATCAAGAGCTGATCCGCGGGCCAGGGAGTGTGCGCCGGCGATTTCTTGACGTGCAACTCTGCCAGCTACGACCAAGCTATCTCCAAGCGCTGTCGATCTATGGCCAAGCTATGAAGCAGCGAAACGTGCTGTTGCGGAGTTCGCAGCCAGACGTCCGGTTGTTCGCTGCCTACGAAAAGCAGATGGCGCGTGAGGCGGCCGAGATTCTGGCGGCACGGCGGGCGTACGTGGCGGAGCTTCAGGGGTATCTTTCAGCGCGGGCTGAGCAGATCTTGGGGAATGAAGCCACCCGGGCTGTCTATCGCGGTTGCAAGGCGGATAGCGAAGATGCACTTCGGAGAGCACTGGCAGACGGTCGCTCCCGTGACATGGTACGAGGGTTTACCCAGACTGGTCCGCATCGTGATGATATCATCATGACGCGCGGTGGGCGTTCGCTTGCCAATTTTGGATCAGAGGGACAGTGTCGCGGTACGGCCGTGGCCCTACGCATGGCAGCCACCGACTGTTTACTGGCCCAAAGACAGGAGCAAATACCCGTAGTGTTGTTGATAGACGACGTAACCGGCGATCTGGACGGGACGCGTAAGGCGCTCTTTCTAGACTTGCTCTCGGAGGTAGACCAGGCAGTGGTAGCCGCTACCGACTGTGCGCTTGTAGAGCAGCTGAGACCACGCGTTGTGATGCGTGTTTCTAATGGTACGGTCTCCACCATCGATGGATGAAGAAGCAAATATCTTCCTTTATCTGGCGGCTGTCAAAAAGCTGTGGGAGACTGATCCGGCGCAAGCTCACAGCCTTGAGGTTTTCCTCACCTGGGAGCAGGAGTATAACCACTCTCCCTTCTTGATCCCGTCCGACAGCACCACGATTTTACAGGGGCAATGCTCCTTGATCGGGGATAAACACCGGATCGCCTGCTGTGTCTGGGACTTTACCGAAGAGGCCCCGGTCCTCCGCGTCGAGGGCGATACCTCCATTCAGCGCTTTCGAATCGTTTTTGACGATGGCTATCCAATTTTTGAAGAACTCGACCTGCTCTATGTCACCGAGGATGCGCTCAGTTACGGCGAAAAGCTGGAAGTAATCTACGACGTCGTAAACTATCTGCGACAGCACAGACCGCAGCTGGACGTTCGTAGCCTTTCTCTAGCCGACTACCGTGAAGCTCTGGAAGCCCTTGCTCCGGCCTATGAATCGCGTACCATCTTGATCATGCACCGAGAGACCCGCCCACACGTGCGAGCCTTTGTGCGGACCGCGGTAGAGGATATGGCTGCAGACGAGATCAGTAATCAGCTAATTCTGCCCTTGGACGGAACCTATGCGCTGTCGCGGGACGTCATCAAAGCGCCCCACTCCACCCACAGCGCTTTCGTGCTGCTACAACCGCAGACCGGCTGGCGAGTCTTGCAAGAGCTGGAGTTCCTAGCCGAGGCATTTCGCTACCGAGCAAAGCTACGCGAAGATTTTGTCCTCCAGTTTGACCAAGCGAAAGTGCTGGAGGAGAACGAACGCCGAGGATTGGTTTTAAAGCTCTCTCTGGGCACTGACGCCCCAGTGGGGGGCGGAGACCGCCTGCTGGTCTACAATCGCGGAGAGAGGGCTCCTATAGGCCTTCTGACGCTTGATTTGGATGAAGGGCAGTACATGATCGGGACCTTGAAGTGGAATGACTACAGCGCTCGGGACAGCATTCACGATCCGGAGATCTATGCCAGGCCGCAGCGCGGACCCGAGAGTTTTGCTTCGTCCATGTTTGACGCGTTGGTGGTGAACTTCAAGGACAAGGGAACCTTTGAATCGCCAGCCTTGTGTTCGGCCTTCGGGGTCGAGCGGACTCGCTATACGCACCATGGGCCGCCCGATGTATGTGTGGCAGATCTGGACTCGAGTCAGGCTCAAGCTTGGAAGAATGCAGTAGATGATGAGAACCCACTGGTCGTAATTCAGGGACCGCCCGGCACTGGGAAAACCCATGTTTTAGTCCGAGTAATTCGCGAACTTGTTGCATCTGGACAGCGTATTTTAGTGACAGGACCTTCCAATGTATCTGTCGATAATGTGTGCACAAGAATACTAGACCTTCCGCTTTTGAGAATTGGAAAACAGCGCGATTCTATCAATGAAATTGTGTCCAAAAATAGTTGGATGTATAACATTGAAGCAGTTCGCGAATTCCAGAGAAAAAATAAAGACCAAAAGGCATCAGTTTATGCGGGCACGCACATTGGTATTTTGAAGGAAGAGCTGATCAGTATCGATGCTGAAAAGAATGGAATATTCGATGCGATAATTTTTGATGAAGCCGGGATGGCAAACCTTGGTGAATTTGCACTTTGTGCCAAGCTGGCTCGCCGTGCGATTCTGTTCGGCGATCATCAGCAACTGCCGCCTTTTCCCCTACCTCGAGAAGTGGAGGATCACCTCCGCGGCTTCCGGGTTGCAGATCGTGCTGTGTGGAGTGGGATTCAATTGAGTGCGCTCCAGTGGCTGATTGACCGTCGTGGTCTACCTGTCAACCTGTTGCGGACCTCGTATCGCTGTCAGAACCCACGTTTGATGCGCTTTGCCAGTACGCTCTTCTATAACGCGAGGGTGCGTGCGAGCGCACAGGCAGAGTATTACACTTTACCCTTCGACGAGCGGCTGAAGGTATACCCGCCCAATAGCCTGCGGATCTTCAGCACAAGCCGTTTACCGCTCCCGCTGCGCAAAGAGACACTATTGATTTCAGGCAACCGCCCTGGGCTCGAGAATGCATTGGAGGCGCGCGTGGTGATTGCGCTGTTTTATAGTCTCCTGCGGCGTTACCCGATCGAGGAGATCACTGTGATCACCCCCTATCGACGGCAGGCGCGCCTGATTCGGAAGTCTCTGTCCTTGGCTGCGGCCCGCGGAATCAAGCCCGACCTCACCCTCAAGCCGGACGAATGGGATGGCTTTCTCCGGCGGCATATTGCCACTGTCGACAGCTTTCAGGGCGGCGAGAGTGATGTGGTCATCATTTCTTACGTCCGCAGTAACGACGGAGGCGGAATCGGCTTTGTCGACGACCCACACCGGATCAACGTAGCACATACGCGCTGTCGCCGAGAGCTGATTATCGTCGCAGACATCGACTGCCTCGCCGCTCAGGCACGCAATAACATTCCACGGCGGTTGAGACGCGCAATTCTTCGTGACGGAGAGATCTCTGATGTTCCACCAGGCTTTGCGGAAGAGTAAGAATCCAGGTCCCTTTCAGGTAGCTTTATGAGCGGCTCTATTATTGTGATTGATGTACCAGGTCTTGACCAATCTCACCTAAGCAAAATGCCTAACTTAGCTAGTATGGCAGACAAAGGTAGGCAAGGAGAGGTACGTGTTGAGGCACCAGCCTTGACCCTTCCTGTGCACGCTGCCATGACCTCTGGACTTTCTCTATCCCAGCACGGAATTATTGGTAATGGCTGGTACGAAAGAGATAGAAATGAAGTCTTCTTCTGGCCCCAGAGTGAGAAGCTGCAGCAGGGCGAAAAAATCTGGGATAAAGCGCATCCATATTATCAGGGTAGTAGGAGCTTTAAATGTTTCATGTGGCCCGGAATGGCATCCAGTGCCGACAGCTATATAAATGTGCGTCCAGTCTACTTTGCAGATGGTCGAAAAAAGTCAGGTGTCTACTCGAACTCGCCGGCTGCCTTGGAACGGATCATTAAGTCGTGTGGAGAGTTTCCGCTCCATCGTTTCTGGGGTCCCGGCGTCTCAATCGAATCGACACGCTGGATTGCGCAGGCCTGTGCTTCGGAGATTCGCGAGAGAAAGCCGCGCCTGAGTTTTGTCTATCTCCCACATCTGGACTACCATGCGCAGACTTTAGGGCCAGGGCATCAGCAGATTGGCAACGAGGCGTCGGCTCTTGATGCGGTGTTAGCGGAGTTTTTTGCGGCAACGGCCAGTGAGCAGCCAACTTTCGTCGTAATGAGCGGTTACCAGATGAACGCGGTGTCGGGACCAATCTGGTTGAACCGAATTCTGCGAAAGAGCGGGCACCTGGAGGTTGTAGAAAATGAAGCTGGAGAGCTGATTGATTTTGCGCGTTCGTCTGCCTTCGCGATAGCGGATCACCAAGTCGCCCATGTCTACGTAAATCGCAATAAGTGCGATGAAGTAAAGCAATGTCTTTTGGCAGCCGATGTGGGGGAAGTACTGGGACGCGTGGAGCAGGAGTCGCGCAAGTTATGGCATCCGCGTTCTGGAGAGTTTTTGGTGCTGGCCAAGCCTGACCGTTGGTTTGCATATCCGTATTGGCTGGACGAGAGCAAGGCCCCTGATTTTGCCCAGACGGTGGCAATTCATGCCAAACCAGGTTACGACCCGTGCGAGATGTTGTTTGATGAACGGCTGCGGTTTCCGAAGTTGAGCGTGGCTAAGAGACTACTGTTGAAGCGGTGTGGATTTCGGAGCCTGATGGACGTGGTGAGTCTGGATGCCACGCGGATTCGGGGATCTCACGGAGTAGCGCCTGCCGCAGGAGCCCCTCGGGCTACGTGGATTTGCTCGTCGGCTACAGGCGGGTTTGGAGATGTGTGGCGTGTTGCTGATCTCCCCGGAGTGATAGCTACACTTTCTGGCAGTTGATTCTGAATCGCAGTCCAGTATCGTACGCGCTTTCTTATCTGAGATCGAGGTGAATCATGTCCGTACACAGAAGTTTGAAAAGCAACGGCCAAATAGCGGCCAAGCGCAATGTATTGAAGCGTTTTGAGCGTATCGACCAGCTTCAGGAAGAAGGTCGTTGGAAGCCCGGCGTCAAGGTGCTCGGTCTGCCCAAGACTAAGGTGCAAGACTGAACTAGTCGTACGGGCCTACTTGCATGTCAAAGTCCTCGGAGGACGTTACAGGCGGTGGCCCGGTTACGGTGAACGAGCTCGTCCGCAAGCGTGGCGGACAGCTTGTTACCACCGATTGCGCTGGAACTCTTAAGATTCCAGACGAAGTCGTGCTCACGCACGGCGTTTTGCCTGGCAGGTGTTTCGAAGCGGACGACTGGCAGGCGGTCCTAGCTGCTGTAGATCGGCAACTTTGCCGCGAGTGCGTACTTCGTATCCTGCACCGCCGGGCCCATTCCCAAATCGAGTTGAGCAGAAAGCTGTACCAACGCCGCTACGGGCGGAAGCTGGTGGCCGAAACCCTTGATTGGGCTACCGAACAGGGGTTGCTGAATGATCGCCTATTCTGCGAGCTTTTCCTTGACGAAAAGCGCCAGAACGGAGAGTGGGGCCCCTACCGCATTCGCCAAGAACTGCTGCGCCGTGGCATAGACCGCGAGTTGATCGACGCAGCCGTGGATGCTAGCCCGGACTACGACGAAACCGAGCAAGTCATGACCTTAGCGCGCAAGAAATGGGCACGACTCACAGGCCGCGAGGAGGCTTCGCCCACGTTAAAACAAAAGCTCTATCGGTACCTTGCAAGCCGCGGATTCAGCTTCAGTTTGATCCAACAGGCGCTAGAGAGTCTGGAGCAGGAGGACTGAGTCGCTGGCTTTGTCTTGACACAGCCTCGGTACATAGGCAAGTTACGGGTTTGCTAAAATTTTTGCGCACGCTTGACTTGATGATGTGTGCGCGAATCACTCCATCCTTTGGAAATATTTACATGCCTAATTCAAAATCCGCGAAGAAACAGTTGTTGCAGGATGCAGGACGTCGCCAACTGAATCGTCACAAGAAGAGCCGTATTGCTACGCTCGAGAAGAATTACCAGGCGGCACTCGCTGCCGGCGAGCTTGATCAGGCCAGAGCGCTGCTGTCACAGACCCTGAGTTGTTATGACAAGGCAGCCAAGACCAACTTGGTACATGGGAATAAGGTCGATCGCAAGAAGGCGCGGTTAACGCGCGCTCTCAGCGTCGCAGCCCAAGGCTGACGTACCTTGCGGTTTCACGCCGCTGATCTCACGTACTGCATGAACGTCCATCCGGCCGCCTCAATGGTGGACGTGATGGAAAACGTGGTCAAGTACGCCGTTCCGGTCAAAGAACAAGTCTGCCCCGATGCTCCCTTTGGTCTTGGGCTATGGCTGCCCTCCGGTGCAGTCTGCTATTTTGCGGACCACGCGGCTCAGTTCGTAGACCTTCTGTGTGAGCACGACCTCTACGCGTTTACCTTCAACGGCTTCCCGTATGGGATTTTCCATGGCGCTCGCGTAAAAGAGCAGGTGTATCAGCCAGACTGGGGGAAGCGGGCCCGGGTGGACTACACCGAGGCACTTCTAGTTGCACTCAGCTCATTGCTGCCCAAGGGGCGCTGCGGGTCCATTAGCACCGTCCCAGTATGCTATGGAAAGACGCTGCCAGCTGAGGCGATCTACAACCTAAGAGCTGCTGCCGATACGGCCAGACAGATCTCGCGCATTAAGAACAAAAAGATGTTTTTGGCACTTGAACCTGAGCCAGACTGCTATCTTGAGAATACCGACGACGTACTGCGTTTCTTTGAGCTTCTGCGTCGCGAGGAGCCAGGGATTACTGATGTGCTCGGGGTCTGTCTGGACACATGCCACTTTGCCCTGCAGCGCGAGTGCCCACGCGAAGCGTATCGGCGCATTCGCGCGGCGGGTATTCCGATCCCGAAAGTTCAGCTTTCGACTGCGCTGACATACCGGAGTCAGGAAGGGCAGGACGGCAGTGAGACCAGGGCTGCGCTGGCACCGTTCGCCGATGATGTGTACTTGCATCAGACTCGCGTAGTGGGCGACGGCAATGTGCAGCGCTTTAGCGACCTGCCGCAGGCACTGCAAAGCTGCCCAGAAGGGGAGTGGTTGATTCACTTTCACGTGCCGTTGCACTTCAGCGGGAACGGAGCGGTCGGAAGTACGCAGGGTGATTTAACCGCTGAATTCCTGAGGGAACTGGCCGACGAGCCAGGTTTGCATCTCGAAATAGAGACCTACACGTTTCTCGTGTTGCCAAATGCGAGTCAGCCAGTCCGGGAGTCGATTGCTGATGAGTATCGGTTCGTCCTGAGCGGCGTTGGCTAGCACACACAGCGATTGCTACAACTGGCTGCCGTGGTAGCTCAGGATAATCCGAAAGCCAATCTCGTCGGACTTGTAGCTGGGGCGGTTCTTGGCGCGGAACTTGGATTCGAGGGCCAGCCGATCGCTACTGCGCCATGATCCCCCTAGGAGCAGGCGACGGTTATGGCGGGACG
>DMTJ01000289.1 GCA_003477185.1 Lentisphaeria bacterium | reverse complement strand
GCCTTACAGGTGATAGAATGAACCCTGTGGAATCAGGAGGATGTAAGCTGACCTCAAAATACCTGCTGGGTTGTGCGCTTTCAGCTTCCTTACTCGTTTTGGGGGAAGACACCAATGCCGACATGCCAAAGATAGAAACAGGAGAACACCGACCATGATCATCCAGCAGAGATTCGTAATCAGCCCGCTACCGGTTGTCGTGGCCTTCCTGATTGCCGTTTCTGTTGGGGCTGAGCCGTCCCCGACGTGCGCCCCCGGCTTCGGTGGCTACAGCTACCGCTTGCCTGCTTTCGAGAAGGGCAGTCGCATTCTGTTCCAGGGCGACTCGATTACCGACATGAAACGCCTCCAACGCGCCAGTGACCGCAATCACTACTTGGGGCACAGCTATGTCTACCTCATTGCTGCCAGACTCGGCGTGGCAATGGCCGATAAGCAGCTCGATTTCATCAACCGCGGCAAGAGCGGCAACAAAGTCGCAGACCTGCGCAAACGCTGGCAGGAAGACGCCATCGACATGAAACCAGACGTGCTGACCATCCTCATTGGCACCAACGATGTCGAATTAGGCTTGCGAAAGCCCGAACGCGCGGTTACGCCGGAAGCCTTTGAAGCTGACTATCGAGCGCTTCTCGATGCCAGTCGTCAGGTCAACCCAAAGCTGCGGCTGGTGCTCATGAAGCCATTTATCCTGCAAGCCGGTCGCCTGAAGGGGGAGCAGGTATATACGACACGCCGGGCGATGAACGATGCGCTGCGAGCGGTGGTTGCCAAGTTGGCCCAGGAGTATGACGCCGTGCACATCAAGACCCAGGGCATCTTCGATGCTGCGGCTGCGGAAGTCTCGGCCGAGCACTGGATGTGGGACGGGATCCACCCGCTTCCACAGGGCCACGAACTGATCGCCCGCCACTGGCTGCAGCAGGTCAGCGCCCGCTGGCCTGCGGACTGACAGATCCTGTAATAGGCTACTGAAGCCAACCACTGATGGACACGGATGAACGCTGATAAAGGACGATCCGCTACACAGCCACAAATCAGCGGTAATCAGTGGTTCTCGTCCCTCCCTCCTTCTCTGTTTGGCCGATAGCGCCTTCGCTCGCTAAGGGCAAAGCCACAGTCCCGACTCCTGCGATCGGCGTGTATTACCTCCAATCGGTTAAAGTGCACAGTCACATCACGCTCATGGGAGACTCCGTCTGCGGATACGCGAATAAGAACGGCAAGGACGACGCCTTCGAACGAATCTCGGATTAGGAGCGTAATCATATTGCGTTCTTGGGCACCGCCTCAGTCATGGTCACCGCAATTCGCATCGAGTGAAACCGATCCGGCAGTATTCTCCTCCCTCGCGCGAACTCCATCCGAATCACAGGCTGTTCGGTGGATCACAACTTCGGACCTGGCATTGCCATGAGGGACTCGATCGCCAATACCATCTCTGGCTGTAATGGTGCGCAGCGATGGCGCGGAAGCTGACCCAAATGACTGTTGCCAAATGCGAATCGAATGCCGCAAAGTCACCGTAGGGAAAATTTGACTACCCGTAGCCTTATTATGGCAGTATTATCGGCGAAAACGGCGATTGTTGCATCAGCCAAAACGCCTATGTGAAGCCCAACATCAAGATGGTCCTTGGCGGATTCGAACTCGCCTGATTCAGCGACTCGCACTGTGTGTAAATCGCACGCACTGTGCCAGCTTTCCGCAGTTCTCACACCAGCCCCTTCTGCCAGCCCCATGACTCACCTACCACGTTCTCGGCCATGAAGCGTAGATTGCCGGCCCTCGCAGAACAAAAGCCCTCTATCTACGATCTTCCGGCCCTCGAAGCGATATTGACCGCCAGCGGCCTGCGTCGCCCTGCCCTGCAGCGAATCCGTCGCCAGTGGTTTCGCGAAGGCGTGCCTTTCGAGGACGTCGACTGGAGCGGTCAGGCTGATGCCGTGCGCGGTGCCTTCACCGAGTCGCACCTCGAACTGGTCGAGCGGCAGGATTCGGCCGTAGACGGCGCCACCAAGCTACTCTTTCGCACGCTGGATGGGCGCATGCTGGAAACCGTCATTCTGCGGATTGCCTCAGGACGAACCAGCCTCTGTGTCTCCTCCCAGACCGGGTGTACCGAGAAGTGCCGATTCTGTGCAACCGGAGCCATCCAATTCTTTCGCAACTTGCATTGGTACGAAATTTTAGACCAGGTCGGGCAGGCATCGCGCCTCCTTGCCGCTGAGAATCGCCAGATCCGCAACATCGTCTTCATGGGCATGGGCGAAGCCTTACGAAACCTCAAGAACCTCAGACGCGTCATCACCGACCTGACCACCGGAAAAAGCTTCCAGTTTGCTCCGTCCCACCTCTGCGTCTCCACGCTTGGGCTCGCAGACAAGCTGGTCGAATTTGCCCGCGAGTTTCCGCTGGTCAATCTCGCACTCAGCCTCAACGCAACCACAGATGCGGTGCGGCAGGACTTGATGCCGATTAACGATGTCTTTAACCTCGCCCAGCTACGTGATGCCCTGGACCAACTCGTGCAGATCCGCGACGGCCGCGAGACGATGATCAGCTACGTCCTGTTCGGCGGCGTCAATGATTCCCCTGCAGATGCCGAAGAATTAGCCCGCTACCTCACCGGCCTACCGGTGCACATCAACCTCATTCCGTTCAACCCTGATGACGCCAGTCCGGCCGATCTAAGCCCCAGCACTGCCGGGCAGACAGCCACCTTTCAACAGGTCCTGCGAGACCGCGGATACGCGGTAACCCGGCGCTATTCCCTCGGCCAGGACGTCGCAGCCGCGTGTGGCCAACTCGCAAACCGGCCAACAGCCTGCTGACGCCTCGCCCTGCCCCCGCGCAGGATCGCAGCGAAATATCCGTACATATCGAGACAGACCTTGCAGTAGG
>DMTJ01000321.1 GCA_003477185.1 Lentisphaeria bacterium | reverse complement strand
TAGTTCATCTGGAGGTTGACGTCGGAGTGATAATCGCTGCGCCAGGGCGGCTCGTTGCTCTGATTCCAGAGGCCCTGCAGGTTGGCCGGCAGACTGCCGGGGCGCGAGCAGGAGATCATCAGATAACGAGCGTAGTTGAAGATCAGCGTTTCGAGTTCGGGGTCATGGGCTCCGCCACGATATGCACCAAGCCTTTCCGCGGCGTCCAGCGCGCGGGCGCTCGCCGGGTTTTGACCGAGCTGCAGGGATAGCCTGTTGAAGAGGCTATGATAGTCGGCGATATGCTCTTGGAGGAGGTCTTGATAGCTACAAGCGGAGGCATTGGCGAGCCGCTGACTGATCGCCTGATGCGGGTGCTCCTGCGTCCAACCCTTGTCGTGTCGATTGAGGTAGTTGGTGTCGCCACTGAGCATTAGCACCAGAGAGTCGCAATCCTCGAAGGTGATTGTGTTATTGGTCGCCTGTATGCGTCCACCCTGGTTGAGGACAATGACCTGTGCCTCGTAGTCGAGGCGGATGGCGTAGTTCTCCTTTGGTTTGCGGTATTTCCCCGAGAGCGTACCGGAGAAGGAGAGCGTGTTGCCCTCGGCCTTGGTGATGCCATCGTGCGCGCCCTTCAGTGAGATGGCACCGCTGTAGCAACCGGCTTTGTCTGCTGACAACCGGAGCACGATGACGTCCGCAGGATTGCTGGCAAAATACTCACGTGTGAAGGTGACTCCGCGGAGATCGTAGCAGGTCGTGTGCACGGCGCGACCGATATCGAGCTCCCGGCGATACGCTTCTGCTGTCGCAGGCTTGATGGCATAGGTCGCATCCAGCGAAACGCCGTTGAGCGCAATCTCGGAGAGCTGGTAGAGCGGGTCGCCATTATTGGCCAGCAGCGTCAGCCGGTAGAAGCGGTAAGCCGTGCTGTTCTCAAAGGTGAAGGCCTTCTCGTGTTTCCGTTTCGGAAACGGGTCCTGCTCCGTGCGCTGATCCAGCAGCACCCAAGTCGTGCCATCGTGTGACCCTTCCCAGTGCCAGTCCTTGGGATCACGCGCGGGAACGTCGTTAGCAGATGCCAACATGTACTGGTTCACCACGACCGGTTGATCCAGCTTTACCTGCCATTGAAGCGGGCGGCCTCCATGCGGCACGCACCACTTCGTGTTCACATCACCGTCAACCGACATGTCGATCTGCTCGGGACGTTCGCTCGAGGCCATTTGCCCCGAGCTACACCGCAGCCATTTCGGCCCTGGATCGGTCTCTTTCAGCGTTATGTAGAGATCGCCAAAGGCCTGATAGGCCCCGGTATCGGTTTCATCCCCGATCCATAGGCTGTCCTCATTGAACTGGATGCGCTCGTTGGACACGCCGCCGAAGATCATTGCGCCCAGGTGCCCATTGCCGATGGGCAAGCATTCCTGCTGCCAGTCCGTTGCCGGGCGGTCCGACCAAATCGTTTGGTCCATTGCGGACTTCGCACAAGCGGCCATTGCGGAGATCGCAATGCTCAGCGCAGTAAGCAGGCGGGGAAGGAAGAGGGTGTTTTTCATGATTTGGTTCCCGGTGTAATTCGGACTGATGGACTTGGGGACTTGAGGGACTCGCGTCTTTGGACTCTGGGATACGCGAGTCCGCCAGTCCTCTTCATTTCCCAATGTTCACAATTCCTCGGCAATCCGGGAACCCGGTGCAGCCCAAGAATGGTTTGCCGGCGTTCTGGCCGGATTTAGCGGTGCAGCGGCGCATCGGCTTGCCGCAGTCCGGACAGCTCGGCGCATTCGGGGCGGCGTTTTGTCGGTCCCGCTCATCAAGCCGGGCGCTGTTCATGCGTTCGCGGAACCCACCTTTCTGCAGGAACTCCTCTTCCTGTGCGGCAAGCTGCTTCTTGAGCATACCGATCGTGCGCTGCAACAGCACGATCATGGCGTTGGCGATCACGTCGGCATCGTCCGATTCGAGCCAGCGCTTGAACTTCTCCTGCTGCGAGAAGAGGTACTCCGTGGCCTTGTGCAAATCGTCACCGGATTGGAGCGGGTTCGCGTCAAGCAGGACCCTTTTGAGTTCAAGGAACTCAGGAGAGTTGGTGCTCCAAGGGAGCTTCTTCTGGTTCGACAGCCAGAACTCATAGTCGCCCTGAAGTTCCCCCAAGCTGGCACGGGCCACGTCGGTGAGCTGCATCTCGGTGGTATTGGAGGTGCCAGCACGCTCCGACCCTTCGACGATGTTGGCTCTGCCGGAGCGAGCTGCCTGAGTCATCTGGTCGAACTGACGTCCGCAAGGATCGTTCCGCCTGTTCAGGAACTGGCTGCAGAAACGCCAGGTGGCAAGCTGAATAATCGAGGCGTAGGTGAGGGTATTCAGCTTTCGGTAGCCGCCGCTCTTCTTCAAGTCGAATCTCCTTTGTTCTTGGACTCAAGGTCTGACAGGACTAGCGGACTCGCGAGTTCCCACGTCCAAGGCGTGAGTCCCAAAAGTCCCGCGAGTCCGTTCGTCCAATTTCTATCTCTAAATGGATCCCGATCCACACTCCCTCCTTCCTGGCCACAGGCCCCTTCTCATCCGTTCAGCGTCCAGCCGGCTCGGTAGGGCTTGGTCAGGTACTGATTGGCATCAGCAACGTTGGTGACCCGACCGGCCACGCCGTCGTACTCCAAGTCTGCTCCGGCGCGGAAGCTTGCGTGCCCCAGATTCAGGGTCTCGATCATGCTGGCGGCGTACTCGAAGTTGCAGGCAGTCTCCCAAGGCCGACCGCTCTTGCAGGCCGTGGTCCATTGATGCTGGAAGTGGCCCAGGTTCGCAGCGACGTCCTCCCGGCGCCGCGGCCGGAAGTAGCTCAGGTCAGCGCTCTTGCCATAGGGAATCAGGAGCCGCCGCTTAAAGTCAGCGATTACGTAGCCTTGGTCACCTTTGAACAGCGCGCCGTGGGCAATCGTATCGAGATCGATCCAGTCCAGAGGCGACTTGGGCCCGGTCTTGCCTTGAAGCCAGGTCACGCGAATTTGGTCGCGCCAGTCGTTGGCGGGCATCATGAAGGAAGCGCGAAACTCGGCGGGCGTCGTGTCTGGATTGGGCGTTTCGCTGGATGCGGTCTGCACCGATGTCGGGCACTGGGCGTCGATCACATTCCAGACCAGGTCGAAGGTGTGGCTTCCCCAGTCTCCGGCATAACCCATGCTGAAGTCCCAGTACTTGTTCCAGCTCTGGCAGCCGAGCCCAGCCCGGTCGCCGAGCGCGAAGTATCCGGGATTGTACGGATGCTCTGGCGATGGCCCGAGCCACAGGTCGTAGTTCAGGTGTGCCGGAGGCGCCCCGGCCGCTGGCAGGTAGCCCGGTCGCGAGCTGGCACGCCGGCCCCATGCGTATGCTTCCTTGAGTTTGCCAATGGCGCCGTCCTGGATCATCTCCCGCAGACGGTCGAAGTTTGGATCCGCATGCCGCTGGGTTCCGACCTGCGTGGCGAGCTTGTCCTTCTTCTTGTGGTATGTCTCACGCAAGGTACGCGCCTCATGCACCGTGATGGCGATTGGTTTCTCCACGTAGACATGGAGGTCGCGGTTCATAGCCCAATTGGCTACAAAGGCATGCGTGTGGTCGGTGGTACAGCAGAGCACTGCGTCGAGTCCAGGATGATCAAGCGCCTTGCGCCAATCCTCATACGGGGTGGCATCAGGATACTCAGCCATGCCCTTGGCCAGGTTCTTCTTGTGCACGTCACAGACGACCACCACGTTCTCGCCTTTGAGAGCGCCATAGTGCTGGCTGGCACGGCCCCAGGCCCCGATCAGCGCAATGTTCAGCCGATTGCTCG
>DMTJ01000233.1 GCA_003477185.1 Lentisphaeria bacterium | reverse complement strand
ACTGACGGGAACCGGCACATTTGTAACGGTGATAAGTTTGGCCGGCCTGGGAATCCCCGGCGTTACGTCCGTCGGCGATATCGATACCTTCTTCCTCGCTTTTGCTGGGAATGAAACCGGCGGTGGCACGACATCGGTCGATAACATCAGCATCTCCCTCGTTCGCCCAGGCACCGTGATCTCCGTTCGCTAAGCCCGGGAGTAGGAACGCTGTTAGATCTGCGTTAATCCGCGTAATCTGCGGATAAATCTCTTTTCACGACTTCCGATCATGGTCAGTTCAGCCAGCGGACCGCCTCCCTAATTCAGCACGGATGCGTTGGCCGACGTCGAAGATGCAGTTGTCCGTCTGCATCTGGATCAGCTGCTCGCGGGTTGCGAGGGTCGCATCGGGCGTTGCCAAGATCGCCTGAATGGCCGCCCCGAGCTGATCGCGCTGACGCACGATGGTCGCGGCCCCCAGCTCCACGATAGGCCGGTAGTGATCGTACTGGAAGTAATGCTCCCACAGCGGGCGACCAAGCGGCGGCGGGGTGGTCGTGTCATAGGCTAAATTGATGCTGGGCTTGCCCGCAATAGCAAAATCCAAGGTCAGCGTCGAGGCAATGTTTACGCAGGCAGCGCAGTGATGTGCGAGGTTCGCAAGCTCGGCCATATCGGGCTCGCTCGGCAGCGCCTGCTCCCAGGATTGCGCACACTGCCACTTCGGCGGGCACCACAGGACCCGGCCCGGGTGCGCAGCGACCACCGAGCGCCAGCTCTCGCTAGTATCCGACGGCGTTGGCCGTAGCAGAATCTGCAGGTTTTGGCTACTGCCGACGAGGTCGGAGACAAACTGCGGGCTGTCTGGATAGGTAAGCGGACCCTCGCCGCAGAAGGCCAGCCAGGGAACCGCAGGATCGGCGCCAATCGAGGCTGCGAACTCCGCACGCGGACGAACCCGATCCGACGAGAGGTAGGCCTCGAACTGCGGCGTACCGGTGACGTGGATGGCCTCGGTCGGAACTTCCGGGTAGAACCGTCTGAGTTCGTGCGCCATGTGCGCGCTCCAGACCAGATAGAAGTCGAACCCACAGGGCATGCGGCCCTTGCTGGAGAGGTTGTCCCAGCTGAAAATTACGGTCCCGCAGGGAATGCCGACGTCACGGGCTGCGATCCGCAGCGGGATGTGCTCGGGTCGGCGCTGGTCCCCGCAGAGAATGACTTCGGGACGCTGGCTGGCGAGGATCGCACGCCAGGCGGCCGTGGTGCTGCTGGCCCGATGAGCCCGTTCGAGCCGTTGCGTCCAAGTGTAGAGGTGTTGCGGAGTTCGCAACGTCTTGCCCAGCTGCCAGCCCATCTCGTCTAGCAGCCGGCGAGGGCCGAGGCGGGTGGTGCCGCGCTGGCGCGGCAGTGCGCGCTGCATTCCCGGTGTGGCATGGACGCGCATGTGCCCGGTGAGGACGGCGCGGCGCAGCACGCCGGCCCGGGCTGATTCGCGATAGGTCGGCCAAGCTTGCGCGTGCCAGGCTGAAGGCAACGCGGAGTGCATGGCTGGGGCGGCGACGGCCGTGACCTAGTCCTGGGCCAACACATCCGGGAGCGTGGAGTAGACGGCGTTGCGCAAGGCAAACCCGTGCGGGATCGTCAGCAGGACGTGCACGGCAGCACTTCCTCGTAGACCGCGAGAATCCCGCTAACCATGCGCGCCAACGAAAAGTTTTCTTGGACATAGCTGCGCAGCCCGGCGGTCTGAAGGCGCTCGATCCCGGCCAATGCTTCGACCAGTTCTTGACGGTCGCCGGGCGTGACGAGATAGCCGTTCTCGCCGTCGCGGACGATCTCTAGGGCGCCACCGTGCCGGCCAGCAATTACGGGGGTCTCCAAAGCCATGGCTTCGATGAGGGTACGGCCAAAGCTCTCGGGCTTGCGCGAAGTGGACACGACGGCCTGGGCCGCTGCGTACCACGGCACCAGATCACTCTGACTGCCGACGAAATGTACGCGGTCGCTGAGCGACCGGGACGCGATCAGGTCGTGCAGGCTCTGCAGGTGCTGCCCATGACGGGTGCCGGCCGAGCCTGCAATCACTAGGTCGAGGCCACTCAGGCGCGGGTCGCTGAGTGCTTCGATCATCAGATCGAGCCCTTTTAGCGGTGAAATTCTGCCAGCGGCGAGCACGAACGGCCGGTTGAGGCTCCAGGTGTCCTGGAGGCTCGTCAGCGGTTCGGGATTTGCGGAGTTCGCAAAAGCTTGGAGGTCGACCCCGCGATGGACCACGCGCAGGCGTGCTTCGTCGACGCCGTAGTGCTCACGCACGAAGTCGCGAATGCCGTGGCTGACGCAGATCACGCGCTCGCCGCGGGTCATGATCTCGCTGTAGCAGTTTACGCTGTTGTAGCCGTGGACGGTGCTCACCAGCGGGAGCTTGAGCGAGCGATTGGCCAGCGCAGTGAGCCAGCCAGGCACGCGACTTCGGACATGTAGCAGCGAGGGTGCGATCTCCGCAAGCGCAGCGCGCAGCTTGAGCGCACGGGCAATGGCGGTGACCGGATTCTTGCTGCAGATATCCACGGTGAGGTGAGTGCCGCCGTCCTGCTCAATCGTCGGCACAAGTGCGCCGCCAGCACTGACCACGGTGCTGCGGAATCCGCGGGCGACCAGCTCGCGATTTAGCTCGACCACACCGCGTTCGATGCCGCCTTGGTTCAGCTCGGGGAGAAGTTGGACGATATGCAACGTCGTACCTCGCCGGGAATGAAGGACAAATCTAACTTGGTGCGACTGTCGCCAAGCGAGCCGTCGAAGATGTGGACAGCCTTGCGAGGCACCAGCCCAGCGAGAAAGCGGTCGAACTTGCTTCCCGGCCGGGTGACGCGGTTCGGGAGGACCTCGACCGCCGCCTGGCCGAAAGTCACGGCTTCGCTGATCATGCTGCTGGAGTCGCTGGTCACTAACAGGCGATCGCAGGCTTCTATAAAGTAGGGAATGGGATTGTAGCGATCCTGTTCGCTGAAGATCAGCGAGAAGGCGAAGGGCAGCTCGTGAAGCATGTGCACGACATCGTCGGGCGTCCGCCGCGAGGTAGTCAGCCAAAACTCATGATCCGGCAACAGGCAGAAGGCTCGTTGGAGCTGCTCGCGCAAGGCATCGCAGTCGATCTCGCTGACCCGATTCGGGCCGCCGATCATCACCCCAACGGCTGGCTTAGCCGAGGTGTGCCGGTCCCGAAACTCAGCCGCACAGTCCCGCAGCCTGGGCTTGTCGCGAGCGCAAAGATTCGCCGGAATCGGGACGATGTTCGGCGCGGCCGCGGGCCGGTCGAACTCCGGAACCAGGATGCAGGCGGCCTGCTCCAAGCGAAACCCACGCGGATAGAGAATGACGATCAGCGGCACTTGCAGGCGCGCGGCCACGCAAGCCGCGGGGAAAAAGGTGGTAGATCCGGCGGCCACCACGGCGGAAGCTTGCGCGGGAAGATCGCCCGGAATCGCGGATTCCGGCTGCTTGCCGACGCGGTCCCAGACATAAAACAGGGCCTTCTGCAGCCGTGTGGCGGAGATAGGCACCAGCTGTGGCTGCCAGTCCAACAGCGCGCAAAGCGCCAGTGCCTGATTCTCGTGACCCGGTTTCCGGTCGGTGATGACGATTGCCTGCTGGCTCAATAGCATTCTCCTTGGATAGCAGAAAGTGGTACCATGCACGAAAACTGAGCATTCGAAAGGTGGCAAGGATTGCGTAGCGATTCACATTCAGTCCGGGTTCCCTTCCGCACTAGGCTGGCGGGGAACGATCGAACGCATTAAACGGGTACCGTTTCCATGGAAAATTGGCATTCTAGAGCGCTGGGCGTGGGACGCAAGTCCTCGGATGACATTGTTGATTACTTGCATATCAAGCTGGCCGCCGCTGGCTGCACCTTACCGCAAGACACGGCGCGGCAGGAGTTTCTGGAGGTCGCACAAGACCTGATCCAGAACCATCTCGAGAAAAGTCGCGTTTTGAACAAGCACCTGTGTCCGGCCGATCGCCGCATCCAAGACTTCATTGACAAAGTTTCAGAGCTGGCCGAGGATGCCGAGGCCCCGCAACTTCCGGGCAACACCCTAGTGCTGGACCGGCACGGGCTGGCGCGCGAACTGGCCTTGCCGATGGGAAAGGACGAGCACGAGAGCTCCATCCTGAATTCACATCGCCTCCACCAAGGGGTGCTGCATAATCCGCTGCATGACCGGCGCACGACCAAGGGCAGCTTTCATATCGCGGATCTCGGTCCGTTGACTCCAGCCGACAAGAAACTGGTCCCGGTCTGCACCTTCGTGGGGCTGCTTCGCGCTGCACTGACACCTCCCGGAGAGTTGCTGGCAGTGCCGTATTCCCAGGATTTCGCCCCACCATTCGAGAGTTTTGTGTCGTTGTTGCTGCGGCCTCCGGTCTGTCCGGAAGTTCCGGGCCACATGGCGCGGAAATCTTTAGAAGTTCGCTTCTTTGCTCCGGGCTCGATGGTCAGCAACCTGGATTTCGTGGAGTCTATTTTTGGCAATGCCGGTGACCCGAACCTGCTGTGGAACGATGCCGCACTGGATGTGGACGGCTGGACCGGACATACCGGCTGCGTGATTCTCGCCCCGCAGATGACGCGACTGCGCAAGAAGGATCTGGGCTTGCCCAATTGGGCCGACGCCACGGAACGTCAGCGCCGTGACGGCATGTGCTGGAAGGAAGAGGACGAGCTGTACAACGAGGGTACGCCGTTCAAAATCACCTGTCGTACTACTGCTGGCGTGGTAGTTACCCTGATTGCGGATAACTACTTCGGCTATTGTAAGAAAGAGGTCAAAACCCAAATCAGCATGTCTGCGAACATGTTTGGGTTTGCCGAGGAAGAGCACGCCGGAGGTGCAGTCGCCTTTCCGCGGTATCACTTGGGCGACTCATACAGCCCTGGCAGCTACCTGCGCGGCCTGGAACACAGCTTCAAGGCCATGCGCAAACGCTTTTCTGCACAGCTTAACCTGCAGCCTGAAGGCCACGCCGTAGACAA
>DMTJ01000385.1 GCA_003477185.1 Lentisphaeria bacterium | reverse complement strand
GTGTCTTCGCGCACCACCCGCCGGCGCTTGTAGTCGTAGATGTAGTAGCGCGGGGCTTCCTGATACGGCATAATGCGCAACAGCAACAGGTGCCCTACCTCGGCATACGAGATGACCGCATCATCCAGGGTCTGGTCACGGTTGTCAACCGGCTCCGAAAAGATGCCTTCGCCCGATGCAGTATTATTCTCGACCTTGATCGTGAGATCGCCGCCGATGGTCTCGACGAAAACCCGATCCAGCACGCTGACATGCGGATGCTCGCCCGACACCTGATCATCACGCGTACAGGGCTCCCATTCGAACTCGAGCTGATTGGGCGGTTCTAGATCCGTGTCGCCGCCGTTGTCCTCATAGACCAGCGTGTTTCCCTCGATCCGCCAGCGAAAGACCTTGAAGTCGTCTACCGTCTCGCCGGTTTGGAAGACCATATAGAGACGCCCGTTCTGCTCCCGAAACTGGAGGAACCTTGCATGCTTGTAGTATTTGTACAGCTCTTGGAAATCGCCCCGAAAGCTGATGTCATCGATGAAATTGGGGTCTCCGGTGCGTAGCTCGCCATTCTCGAACAGCTGCACGGAGAATACGTCGGTGAGCGCGGTCTCGTTCTTGAGCCCGACAAACACGTTGTAGCCAAAGATGACTGTGTTGCCGACGGAGACGATATCTCGCGGCACACAGTTATTCTCGGTCTGGATGCGGTCATGGCCGATGATTGCCGATTCTTGCCCGCCGAACACGTCCTTGCGGGAGAGATTCAGCTTATCGATGCGCTCCAAAAGGCTCGTGTTGAGCGCCTTTAGGCGGCTATGAAGGACTCCAAACGCGCCGCCCTTCAGTGCGGGCGATGCTGCGGCATCCGCAGATTCGTCGGTGGTCGGGTCAGCCATACGGTGCAAGTCCAGCCGGGATGAGAGAGCGCAGAAGCCCGGCGCGACCGGGCGATACAAAATAGCGAGTGCTCTGAAGTGATGCAACCGTCTTCTTTCGGATGGGCGTCATTCTGCGGCGAAATCTTGGCCGTCGAGCTTGCGGATCTGCACGTGCACGCCCGGCGCCGGCGCGGTCATGCGGTTGATTACCACCACATCGCCAGTCGCCAAACCGCTGACTAACAGGAGTTCGCCTTGATCCCGAACCACAGAGACGGCAACGCGGCGCAGGTCGCGGGTCTCTCCCGCACCATCCAAGACGTACACGTGGGAGTCTTCGGTAACTGCGATGCGCGGTAGCCGGACGACGCCTTCCGCTATTTTTCCGGGAATGCGAACTTCGCAAAACATGCCTTCCACCAACTCGGGGGCGTCGTCCTGCTCGAGCACGATGATCAGGCCAATCTGGCGATCGCGGGGGTCGAAGGAGGCGATGCGCTCGACGGCTCCGGACTGCCATTGGTCAGCTTGCGCGTCGACCCAGCGAATGCGGGCGCGGGTACTGACCGGCCGCGGTAAGGCACCGGGCCCATCTGAGTCGCTGAAGTGCAACCAGCGCCGAGCATCGGCGAAGTCGAGTGCCACCGTGATCTCGCGCACGCGATCGTCCACCAACTCGGCGATCATGGCGGTGGGCGAGACCACATCTCCAGGCTCGACCTGCTCGCTGACCACGCGGGCTGAGAATGGAGCAAGCACCGTACAGCGGGAGATCTGCAGCCTGAAAGTTTCCGCCGCGACTTCGAACGTTGCCAGCTGTGCCTTGAGCACGTTGATCTGGCGCGGCAGCGCTGCCAGCGTTCCCTCGTGGCCGACGATGCGTTCCTGATCGGCAATGACCGCCTGCGTGGCACGCTCGACCGCGGCCTGTGTTCCGACGTTGGCCGAAGTGAGGAGACTGTTCTGTCGCGCCAGCTCGCCTTCGCTCAGCGCCAGCCCGCGCTTACGAACGGCCAGCAGCGCCTCGGTCGACTCGATCTCCCGCTGCAAGCGTGCGATCTCCGCAACCACCCGCATTTTCTCGGCCTCGGTCTGCTTGAGCTGGAGCCTGAAATCTTGCTCATCAATCGTGAGCAATAGGTCGCCCTTGTCGACGCGTCTTCCAGGCAGGAGATTGGGATGCACAGTGAGCACTTCGCCGCTGACCTGCGGCCGCAGCATGAGTCGGGTTCGGGCCTGAATGGTACCGAAGCCAGGCAGTTCGATTTTGGTATCGCCGGTGTGGGCGGTCATCGCATCGACGGGAATAGGCGGAACCATCACTGCTTGCTGTGCGGGGGCCTTCTTCTTAGCGGCCAGCCAACCGCTGACCGAAATCCCGCCAGCAAGAAATGCGCCGACCACGAACAGGCGCCAAACAATAATTAGCTGTGGTGCGACCTTCATTCGTACTCTGGCAGCATGGCCAGCTCCTCAATCACCGCCGCCATGTTCTTGGGCCGCTCCTCCCGAATCTTCGCCATGCAACGCCGGCAGACGAACGCTTCCCACTCATCGGGGAGCGAGGGGACTAGCCCCTTCAGCGCGGGTGGACGTTCTGTGAGATGCTTCTGGTATAGCTCGTAGGTGTCCAGCCCATGAAAGGGAGCGCGCCCGCAGATCAGGTGGTACAAGGTCGCCCCAAAGGCATAGATATCTGCAGCGGCCGTCAGCGGCGCATCGGTAAACTGCTCAGGAGGCATGTAGACCGGCGTCCCTAGGGCGATGTTCGACTGGGTCAGTTGGCTCTCGCCAAACCGGGCAACCCCGAAATCCCCCAGCTTGACCGAGCTATCGCGGCAGACGAAGATGTTTCGCGGTTTCACATCGCGGTGAATAATATTGTTCTTGTGCACGTATTCGAGTGCTTCGGCCACATCATTGGCCACGCGGCGCACTTGCTTGCATTTGGCCGGGCGACCGCTCACGATCTGTTCGAAAAGGTCCTGCCCCTGGAGAAATTCCATCACGTAATAGGGGCAGCCTTCGTGCCTGCCGTCGTCCAGAACGGGGATCAGGTTAGGGTGCTGAAGTCGCTGCATAACCTTGATTTCGCGCGTGAATCGCTGTTGCCCAGACCAATCATCGGTCATGTGTTTGGACAAAAGTTTTATAACGCACTCTGCGCCACTGGAGACGTGTTCGGCGCGATACACCAGCGTGCCGCCGCCCCAGCCGAGTGTTTCGGTAATGCAATAGCCACCGATACTGTCGCCGGGACTCGGGCGACTGCGGATGTGCGCCAAGGTAAGGGCTTCGTCTTCCTCGACCTCGCGCAGCCGCGGGCAGTACTTCATCAGCATGTCGATCTTGCTCGACAGCTCCTCCGGGTGATACTGCAGTTTGGTGAAGAAGTCATCGGCACCCGCTTCGATGCCGCGCACGTGGTTGGTGACGTCTTGCAGGCCGGTCAGCATGATCACGGGAAAGAGCGGCGAGAGCTCCTTCTTTATGGTCCGACAGACCTGGTAGCCGTCGATATCCGGCAGCAGCACGTCAAGAATTACGAGGTCGATCGCGGCGCAGTCGTCGGGGGACTCGCCAAGCCCAAGCATCGCCAGCGCCTTCTTGCCATAGGCAGACTCGACGATGTTTGTGTAGCCTGCGTCCTCTAGCTGTGCACGCAGCAAAACGCGGTGCGGCTGACGATCATCGACGATCAGAATGCAGGGCGACTGGTCCATAAGCGAGGTCAATGCACGCGTGTGGGGTTGCAGGAACGCGTACAGTGGCCACCTTTCGGGGCTATGCAACTTCCTCCTACCGTTACTCCCCCGACGCATGTCGCGATCGTGGCACCGGCATCCGGCTTGGATGACGCAGCCTTACAGGCTCGCGTGTCCTATCTTGAAGCGCTCGGATGTAGCTGTGATGTCGGGCAGGTGACTCAGCCCGGTCCAGCGCTAGAGTCTGATGTAGCCCGAGCTCAAGAGCTCGCGGCCGCGATGCGCAGCGATGCCTCGGTCATCCTTTGTGCGCGCGGCGGCTACGGCACCACGCGCCTGCTCGATGCGCTGGATTTTGCGGAGTTCGCAAACCGCCCAAAGTGGGTCGTAGGCTTCAGTGATATCACGGCGCTGCAGCTGGCAATTCTCAAGCATACCGGGATTGGCTCAGCAAGTGGGTTTCTGCTCTATCCGAGTTTGGATGAGTGCGGGATCGCTCGGCCACGGGCTGGTGAATCACTGTGGCAGACGCTCGGCGGAGATTTTCAGCCGGTTCGTTCGCTGAAGTGCCTGCGTCCCGGGCGAGCGCAGGGCCCGCTGGTTGGCGGCTGCCTGAGCATGATAACGGCCTTGGTGGGCACCCCGCATCTTCCGGACCTGTCTGGCACCCTGCTTTTTCTCGAGGATGTGGGGGAGCGACCGTATCGAATCGACCGGATGTTGCAACAGTTGTGGTCTGCTGGAGTCCTTCAGGACGTGGCCGGACTGATAGCCGGGCACTTCGCAGGCTGCCACGCACGCGGCGCGCTCGATGCTACGGTACCGGACGTGCTTGCGCACTGGGCCAGCCGTGTGAATTGCCCAGCTGTTACAGGCCTTCCGTACGGCCATGACATCGACTCTCTGGTACTGCCAATTGGCGTACCCGCAACACTTGATGCCGACGCCGGAACCTTGGACCTCTACCCCGTTTGAATTCATGAAGTACTTTCTTGTTTTTACGATGTTCGCAACCCTTGTGTCTGGCCAGAATGCGGAGACCACTGAGGCCTTTTGCAACAGCCTGCGCCAGCCGCCGGTTACCCCCGCATGGGCCATCCTCGAGGGGAAGGCGGAGTTCCGCCCGAAAGGCGAGAAGACACAGCGCGAGGCGATCTCGCTACGCATTCACATGACCCCAGCCATGCTGCGCGCCCAGCTGCTGTTTGGCGATGATGAACGCTACCTGGTGCAGCAGGTGTTTGCCGATGGCCTGGAAGGCGGCAGCGTGATCACTGAGGAGAAGCCGGGCGAGGGCGCGCTTTCGCTGGCAGCAGTGGGGCTGCGCGCGAATGATCTGATGCTGTCCTTTCTTTATTGGGACCTGGTCGGGGAACTGCCGTCTGAAAAAATCGGCGGTACCGCCTGCCGGGTGCTGCAACTCAAACACGAAAACGAGGTGGTGCACGTGTGGGGCAGCGTGGAACATCGCTTTCCCCTTCAAGTGCACTGGTACGATGCGGGGCGGAAAGACCCGAAACGTACGCTGCGGTTCACGGATTTTGAGGCGCTGGACGAGAAGCGCTTTTGGGTGGTCAAGAGTATGACAATTCGGGGCCTGAACTGGAAGACGCGGGTGACCTTTGGCGAGAGCCGAGGCATGGCTATCACGCCGTCTGATCCGATTCCGGCCAGCTTATTTGCAGGGGGATACCATGACTGATTTATCACAGCCAGTGTTGTTGTTTGGCATTGGCACAAATGCCGGGCGGATCCTGACGGAGCTGTCTTCACGATCCCTCCCGGACTACGTGCGCACCGTGCAGGCAGATACGGAGGAAAGCGCGCTGCAGGATGTGGTAGCTGACCATACGCTACAACTAGGCCGCGAGTGGACCGACGGCCTGGGCTGCGGTGGAGATGACGGCCAGGGCTACCGCGCTGGGCAGTCAAGCATCAAGGCGATCGAGGAAGCGGTCGCGAAAGCGAAGTTGGTGATTGTGGTAACGTCACTCGGTCGCGGCACCGGATCCGGTGCGGTGATGAGCGTGGCACAGGTCATCCGGGAAAAGCGGCTGCCAGCTCTCTTTCTCTGCGTGCTGCCTGCATCGATAGATGGCAATCGCCCGGTACTGATGGCAGAGCGCGCCCTACAGAAGCTGCGGGCGGAAAATAATGCCGTGATCGTGTTGCCCGGCAACAATGTCCTCTCTGCTGCTAAGCTTGATGAGGATTTTGCCAAGGCGTACGCGCAACTAAATGGCTTTGTCGCAGACAGCGTAGAGGGTCTGGTCCGCATGCTGAACAGCAACGCAACCAAACCGATCGATTTCCCCGTGCTGCGAAACTACCTGATGCAACGCAAGGCTGAATGCGGAATCGGGACGGCCACGGTTTCGGAACACGTAGGCCTCGACCGGATTTTGGATCAGGCACTGGCCTGCCCGCTTTTTGGCACAGACAATAACGTGACGAAGGTGGACGCCGTAATCGTTTCTCTTCAGGGCGATGTGAGCTTGCGAAGTGCGCAAACCGTCATCGATTCATTGCACCGGCGATTTCCCCCGTCCGTACAGACTGACGTCGGTACGCAGTACGATGGCTCAGTTCCAGGCCAGGCCCGACTTACCCTGCTGGCGATTCGCTATCAACAACTGCCTAAGAAGCGCACGCGCAAGCCTAGAAAACGATCATCGATACCGATTTTTGATCCGACAGCCACGCGTCAAATGCGGCTGGCGATCGGCGTAGACGGCGTCGGCATTTTCTCCCAGGTGCAAGCGACCGTGCATCACGAACAAAACCTCGATGTCCCCACCTTCCAACGCCAAGGGATCGAGCTGGACCTAGCCGAAACTGAGTAATTGCATGATTGAACTGACAGACCTTCTTATTGCGGCGCGCAACGCGCTGTTCATCGTTTTCTTTCTCGGCTTTAGCATTTTCATCCATGAGCTGGGGCATTTCTGGGTGGCCTACAAGCGTGGGATGCATATTGAGAAGTTTTCGGTGGGATTTGGGAAAGCAATTTATCGCTGGAAGTGGCTTGGGGTAGACTTTCAGATTGGCTGGATCCCGCTGGGTGGGTTCGTGGCCTTGCCCCAGTTGGACCCCGGCGATGAACCGCAGGCGCGCGACGGTACGGTGCTGCCAGTCGTGAAGCCGATTGACCGGATTCTGGTCGCGATAGCCGGACCGGTCTGCAACGTGATTTTTGGCCTTTTCTTGGCCACGATCGTCTGGAAGGTGGGCATCTTTGGCTTGCCACCGGCCCCTTCCGTGACTGTGGAGGAAGTCCCCCAGTACTTCGAGACCAAGAAGGGAGATGAGATCATCCGTGGCGAGACGCCAGAATGGCTGGCAGGGCTTCGCCGCGGGCATGTGATTACAAACGTAAACGGCACCGACTTGAAGGGCGGCTGGCCGCAGGTGGTAGACTTGATTGTCTACGATCGTGATGGGCGTGTAGCGCTGAAGGGCACGCAGGATGATGGCGAGGCGTTTGCGCTGGAATACCAATTGGTAGGAAACCCGATCTTCGACGGAGTCGGTGTACCCTTTTTCCATCCGGTCTTTCCCATCTTTGCCAAGTTTGTGCAGCCAGGCCCCGCTCGCGAGGCAGGCGTGAAAACGAAGGACCAGCTGATCGCGGTAAACGGCAAGCCGATTACGTCGGGCCGGATGCTGCAGAATGAGATTCAGCAGGCCAAGAATTCAGCCGTTACCCTGACGGTCACCAGGGGCAAGAAGGACATCACGTTGACGATGGTTCCGGCGATACACGAAGAGGCGCAGCGCTACGTGATCGGGGTGGTGATGGAAAGCGGATTTAAGCACCATCCGCCGCCATGGAGCAAGCTGACGAAAGTGGCCGAGGACACCTACCGCACGGTCGGTGCCGTATCGTCATCGAAGAACCCGATCGGCGTGAAGCACCTCAGCAGCATTCTTGGGATGATCAACGCAATCTGGACCGTGCTCAATCACAGCAGCTGGGTGGATGCGCTGGATATCGTGGTGTTCATTAACTTTGCCCTCGCGATTTTTAATCTGCTGCCGATTCCGGTGCTGGACGGCGGACATATTACGTTGGCTCTGATTGAGCTGATCGCGCGTCGCCGAGTGCCCGCACGCTTGACGATCGCTGTCTACAACGCCTGTGCCATAGTGCTGATCTCGTTGATGATGTACATCTTCTTCCACGATGCCCGCCGCATGGTTCAGCCACCGCATCGACAATCTACGACGGTAAGCGAACCGCCTGCGCCAGCTAATCCCCCTCCGCAGCCTGCTACAGAAACACAATAAGAGTAATTAAATTGTGGCGGAACATGACGTCGTTCTGATACCCGGGAAAGGGGGCAAATGCCTCCGGTGGTTTCACCACCGGCTACGTTCGATTATCC